>JAYEFS010000380.1:0-9189 GCA_034658695.1 Methanobacteriota archaeon
GTGAAACGCGCCGTATTCAGCGCGCCACTTATCTATTGTCCATTGAGGACGGGGTGACAAAAAGGAACAAAAATGGCAAGGTTTTGGGATGTGGAACTCACCCGAATATGGAGAGTTTTCATCACCTCACCTAACACCCCACTTTTCGGTGATGCACTGGTACATCACCCAAAAGGTGTCACGGTGGCATGACGTACTCCATTCTCAGCAATCGTCCGTCATTCAGCTTTATGCCCCTGCTTGATAGACCGTTACACGCTCTTTCCACCATAGAATTAAATTTCTGTTCATGTTTATTTCTGTTTTTATTCTGACAGTCGAGGCAGATGATTCTTTCGGTTTCCGTGTCTATGTATCTGCCGGGCAGTCTGAATATCTTCTCGATTAGTGTTTCCAGTCCGATGTCTTCGTCTTTGAAGTGCGTTTCCAGTATGTGCTGGCAGACTGAGATATAGATCATTGAGATTGTTGTCATCACGGCTGACACTCGTGTTTCGTTCTCGTATTTCTCATGTTTTGTGCTCAGTTTTTCGATTTCTCTCTCTCTTTCTTCTCTGCTTTCTTTTCTGTTTTTTTCCCTTTTATTTTTTAGGTCTGATGCTTCTTTTCGGAATTCGTTCTTCTCTTTCTCACGTCCGACTCGCAATTTGATCTCTTCGTTCTTGATTTCTTCCATTTTTTGGCACCAGTTTTTACTATGGCACAGTATTCATTCTCGTACGGTTCGTAGCAAGTCTTAATAAAAACCGCACCAGTTCAATTACATATGCATAGGCGAAAACTGACCCTCGAAATTGACATTGACGATGACGCAGTCGATAGCATAGAAGATCTCGAACGGGAGATTCTTGCCCAGGACATCTGCGGGCAGGCGGCAATGAAGTATCTCGACAGTTTGCAGGACGATCTGGCACAACAAGTGGAAATAAGGAAGGGAAGCAAAAAGTGCACATCAAAACACCCCATTTTGAATTTGGCTTCCACGCAAAGAGAACGCTCGATGAAGCGGGGAAAAAACGTTCATAGCGCCTTATCTACACAACCGAGATAAAACTCTGCTCGATTTCATACATTATCCTTCGTGGAAATATGTGTGCACAATCGTCTCGTTTTCGGAGGCATCTTTTCTGAGTAACATCTTACAGGGGATTAGAGTGAGTTCTTCCAAGTTAAAGAAGATATTTCACGAAAGAGATATACCTCCTACAAGAAATCCGATTTATTCGCAATACGACGGTCAAACGATTGATGCCATAATCATAGATGACACTAAGTCTAAAAGAAGGGCTGGCGGTCGTCTCAGCATCAAAGGCGCGTTGGGGCCCGATTTAGAAACTGGAGAAGAGTTTTTACTATACCTATGTGCGGTCAAGAGTTGGTCAGAGTTTTTAGACTATATCAAAGAGAATTACAATAGTTCTGATGAAATGTATGCTATTTGCGATGGAGATTCTAACTTACAACAGCATTTAGGGGATTACGGCTACAGAATCCAGCAGTGTACAAATCATTTTGTTAAAACATCGATGTATTACCTGTGGAAAGAGCAATATCCAAAAAAGGAGCGAATGAAGATCAAAAAAGAGATAAGCAGGATAATTTCTACGTTGAAGAACTCGGTGAAAAAGCACAGAATAGATCGTGATTTTGCAAGACTTGAGTGGAGAATAGACAAGACTCAAGAAGAGTTGCTGTCAATCGCTAATGAGCTGCTATCAAGGAACAAAGACAGTAATAGTGCTAAATTCATTCTCAGGACTGCGGGCATTGTGACACTCTTCACAGAATTAACGACAAGAGGGATACATATCCCTGACAACAATAATCACGTCGAAAACCTCAGGGGAATCGTTGGGCAGAGAATAAAGAAGAATCGTCAGTCATGGGTCGATAAAAACCTGGATATTACGGTGAACACTATCTGGCAGATGATCTCGTAGGCGATGGTTCGGAATTTATACTATCTGGGCGTCTTGGATCCCGCCAGTGTTACTGGAATTTTCGGATAGATTTTTTCTGGTTCTGCCGTTTTCTGTGGTCGCTAACGGTAGCTCCCTCGCGTATGCAAAAAACACGGGCGCATCTCTCTCAACTTTGCGTCTCTGCGACTTTGCGACCTTGCGTTATATCAGAGGAACGCGAAGACGCGATGACGCAAGGGCGCAAAGATTGGAAACCACAGAATCCATTAGAATCAGGATTTTTTGTGCCCCAAATCTAGACTGGTGCCAAAAAATTACGAGATTACATGAGATTAACACAGAAATCTTGTGAAAATCTGTGCAATCTCGTGGTTCCTACCACGTGTTACCCGCGCATGTACCTTTGTTACTTTATCACTCGGTGGGCACTCGTATCAACTGATCAACTGACATCACTCTTGATCACATGCGCAATCGCGCCGCCGCTCACGAGAATCTCAAAGATGACAAACGTCCACGCAATGACGTATCCAGCATCCCCCATTGCACTGCATGCCGAGTGTTCAAGTATCGCACCGTCCAGATCGCAGAGCGGCAGCGCATCGATCCATGCTCTGCACAGAAAGACGACACCGATCATGCGTAGCATCTTGTTGTGTGACGAATAGATCAGCATGACGCCTGCTATTATCAAACCAAGGCTCCCCGCACTTGCCACAAGCATCGTCTCAATCGAGGACATATCCCCTTGCACGAAGACTGAGCCAGTAGTCAAAGTAATCTCCCCGAACGTCACTGCATATCCGAGTGTTGTTGCGACTATTGAATGAAACCATTCGTGTCCGAGCGTGCCTGAACTCCAGCCAAAGACCAGGCAGATAGCACCACCTATCAAGTCATCCATGTTGTCCCACACGTTTTTTGTTTTTTCCCACATTGTAACCACCACCATGCACCCCAATACTCATGATAATGATGAGTATCATTATAGTACATGTCACTACTATAGCATAAATGTATCGGTTCGCACAACCGATGAACTTAACCCTGATAGCTACATTATCCAGAGATCACCCAACATTTGTCATAACGAGGACTGAGGAATTATGAATACAGGCATACTAGTACTTGGACATGGTAGCTCGCTACCACACAACAGAGAGCTAATCGAGAAGATTGCAGAGATGATCGCTGATCACGACGGTGTTGTCGTACGGACAGCCTATCTGAACATGGAAAAGCCGACCTTAAAGGAGGGTCTGGCAAACTTTGGCGGAACCGGCGTCGACAAGATCGTTGCGCTGCCAATATTCCTTGCGCACGGGGTTCACACGCTCGAGGACATACCAAAGGAGCTGAATCTGGACGAGGATATGGGGGGATCAACCGAAATCGACGGAAAGACGGTCGATATCGTGTATGCCGCTCCGTTTGGCGCGGATCCGGTAATCGCAGATCTTGCATACCAGCGAGCAGAAGAAGCGCTCGCACGTTAGGTTAGATAACCGCTATGAACGTTCTGGTGCTCGATCTGACGCATGGGGGTGGTCTCATTGCGCAGTCCTTAACAGAGACTGAGACCGATACAGTCACGGCTGTCGATGTTTACCACACAACCGATGACCGCGCGCGGCGCAATCTTGAATCGTGTGGGGTATTGGTTCTGAGAGAACCACCCTCCGCAGGCGACTTCGATCTGATAATCTCGCCTGTGCATCTGGATTCTGCATACCCCACACTCAGCGACGCACGCGCGGCTGAAATTCCCGTGATCACGCACCACGCCGCAGTCGCTAAGATTCTGCGCACGCAACTCAACGGGTGTACGGTAATTGAGGTGACCGGCACGACCGCGAAGACGAGCACCGCGCGGATTCTTGCCGGCATGCTCTCGGCGTGCACGGACCGGAGGACAATCTCGCACACCAGCGCGGGTGTGGAGGTGCGGGGTTGCGGTGAGTCGGGAGCGGAGGCGAGGGTGATTGCGAAGTTCAGCATCGCACCTGCGAGCATAATTGCGGTTCTGCGATCGATTGAGGCTGAACTCGGATCCGGGCTGGGGCTCGGACACGAATCCGACTCCGAATCCAAATCCAAACGTGAGTCCGAATACAAATCCAAATCCGAACACAGAACGAACCCGGATGTGTTAATCTTTGAGGTCTCGCTCGGCGGAACCGGGCTTGCGGACATTGGAATCGTAACCACGTTCTCAGGCGATTATCTAATTGCAAACAATACAGGCACAGCGTCTGAAGCAAAGATGCAGATGATAAACCTGGCAAAACCGGGTTCAACGCTGATTATAGGAAGCGATGTACCACCCAACTCCGATCGCCGAACTTTCACATTTGGAGACTCCGGGGATGTCTGTTTCGAGAGAATCGACGCTGAACGTGCCGTGATCAGAGCGATGGGCAGGCAAATCGAGTTTGGCGTGAACGATTACGACATATTCTCGTACCAAACGGCGATTCTTTCTGCAGTGACTGCTGCAATCTCAATTGGTGTTGATTTTGGATGCATAGAGTCGTTTCTTGACAGCTTCAGCGGCGTAAGCGGACGTATGAGGGTTGCGCAGGTCGATTGCCGAACGATTGTCGATAACTCAAATTCGGGCATGACAATCGCCTCGGCAGAGTCTGCAATCGAACATGCCAGGCGTATCGCAGGAGACTCCGGGGCGGCAAAGGTCGTTCTGATCATCGGAATTGAGGAGTACAACGTCTGCGAGGGGCTTGACCTGGAGAAGGTGGTTGAACTGATCGAGAGAAACAGCGACTTCGTTGACTCCGTAATAACAGTCGGAGTCAATAGCGATTCGGCGCACAGAGCCACTGATCTCAATATGGGAATGGATCTGGCAATTACTCAAACAGGAGCTGGCGATATGATCATCTCATGCGTCAAGTGTTTCAGATAGATATATAAATCATCAATCGCAAGATTCACATCCCCAATGAGATACGGTTACGGGCTCGTGGTCTAGCTGGTCATGACGTCGCCTTGACATGGCGGAGGTCCTGCGTTCGAATCGCAGCGAGCCCATCACCACATATTTTAGGGAAAACGGCTATTTTCAGTAAGGTTAATATATCAAATCGTACCACTACTTTATTACATGCCTCTCGAAGATGTCATAAAAACGATTAAAATCGAGAATGTGGTGGCGTCCACATCGATAACGAGTAAGATCGATCTTGAAGATGTGTCACGAAGAATAGAAGGGGCAGAATATAACAAAAAGCGGTTTCCGGGAGCGATCTATCGGCTCAAAAAGCCAAAACTTGCTGTTCTTGTCTTCGGAAGCGGAAAGATCGTGTGTACGGGCGCAAAAAAGATTACGGATGTTCAGATCGGGGTAACAAAGATATTTGAGAAGCTTGAAGAGATCGGAGTCAGTACCGAGGGACAGAGCGATCTCGTTCTGCACAACATCGTCTCATCCGCAGACATTGGATGCGAAATCAATCTCGATGCCGTTGCGATGGGTCTCGGGTTCGAAAACATCGAATATGAGCCAGAGCAATTCCCTGGTCTCGTTTACCGGATCGCAGAGCCAAAATCGGTTGTGCTACTTTTCGGAAGCGGAAAGATGATCATCACCGGCTGCAAGAGTCCGGACGATTCAAAACTCGTCGTTGATAGGATCGTAAACGACCTCGATGAGCTTGGATTATTATGATCCCGATCACGGATAACCACATCCATCTTGACTACCGGGGAAAAGGTATCGCGGCGGCGAAGGAGTTTGCCCGCGCGGGTGGCACACACATAATCCTTGTGTCCAAACCGTCGTGGACGTTAGGTATTGATGTAACGAAACCTGATGACTTCAGACTGGTATTTGAAGAGACACTTGATATCGTTCGTGAAATAAACAGATCCGACATCGGGGTTGTGGCGTTTCCTGTGCTCGGCGTCCATCCTGCCGAGATCACACGGTTAACCGAGCGTGTGGGGCTGAAGCAGGCGGAGGAGCTGATGATCGGTGGTCTCGAGATCGCACAGAGGTTCGTTGTAGAGAACGATGCGATAGCAATCAAGACCGGAAGACCACACTACGAGGTCTCAGAGAGTGTGTGGGATGCGTCCAACCGCATAATGGCTTATGCCATGACTCTCGCACACGAATCCGGCTGTGCTGTGCAGTTACACACCGAGACCGCGGACGCTTTGGTAATCGCAGATCTTGCAAGGATTGCGAGGAGCGCAGGCATCTCGCCAGAAAAGGTGGTCAAGCATTATGCGCCGCCGCTGGTTAACATCTTTGAGCAGGAGGGGATATTCCCGGGAGTTCTCGCAGGCAAGGGTGCAATCGAGGCTGCGCTTGCTGAAGGGAGCAGATTCATGATGGAGACTGATTATATCGATGATCCCGAGCGACCCGGCGCTGTGCTCGGACCAAAGACCGTGCCCAGGAGAACATTACAATTGATCGAGAGGTTCGGCGAGGAGGTCTTCTGGAAGGTGCACAAGGAGAACCCCGAGCAAGTGTACGGGATCGAGATTGAAGTGTGATCATGTGCGATTTTTTGTGGTAACTAATTAAACGGATTCATGGCATCACGGCAGGGGGTTACCAAGCCACGCACCACTTTTGAACCAATGCACATCTCTTTAGTTTGTTTGTGCGTACGTGTTTAGATGCGGCGAAAAAAACCACGACATTTCACTGGATTGGTGTTATATTCTGAGTCTTTGTGCACCATCGCGTTGCAGTAACCAAAACCCAGGATACTTTTTGACATTTTCGAAATGGGGTTGCGGAAAACCACAGAGGGTAAGAGATAGCACAGAGGGGGCGAAAGATAAAAATAACAACTCTCTGTGTCCTTCTGTGCACTCTGTGGTTGTATTACCCGCCGACGTCGTTTATGTCAATTGCGGTGTTGTGCATCCAACTGCCATTACATATTCTGCGGATATGTTTGTGTTGCGGGTGATGCTATATGCACATCCACCCCATTAAGCCGCCGCCGCTTGCGGTAACTTTATAGTCCATAGGGTCGGACGTCTCTTTCGGAACGATGAAAGGAAGACAACTATGGATGATACTTGCGATAGCATCGCTTGTACTATTCCTCATCCCATACACAGTCTCCATGTTTGCCGGGCAGCATACGTTCTATGATGTGTGTGACATGGATTCAAAGTGCATAAAATGTCATAAGGACGTCTGGGAGCAACTGGATAGCTGCCCGACCGTTTATGCTCACAAAAACGCGGCGAATAATAAAAATTACACGACGTACATGGCGGTCGGCGGAATCGAGTACGACGGGTCTGTGATATACACGATGGACTTTACCGACGGGACGCATGACGACGGCGACGTTGCATATTTCAGGAACGGTCCGCAGTGGGAGAAGAGAGTATACACGGGATCTTCCTTTGAACCCACCGGCGAATCCATGCTGATCAGTCTTGACACCAACGGCGACGCCGAGATTGACACCAGTGAACTCTGCAGCTTCTGCCACAACACAACGCTCTTCGGACTGTCTGGTGTTCACACGATGAGAACGGTGCGCGTCTGCGACGACGATCGCTGCCACGGAAACAGCAATCACACATACAACGACCCGGAATTCTTTGACAGCGATTCGGGCGCAACCCATGTCGGAATGAACCTCAGCCACTCTGTACACGGACCGTTCTATCTCAGCGCATCAGGCGAACCGTCACCGAATGTTGCGGGGATGCCGTTCGGTCACGAAGCCGGTAATGTGCATGGTCAGTACATATCGAAAGGGTACTGGACATGCATGGGCTGCCATTCGGATGCAGGAGTTGCAATAGCGTTCGGGGACTCTGAGCACTACGGACACGGGCACGAGGACGAACCAACGAGATACCGGTAGCAAGAGGGCTCATGACAAAATATCCACGTAATCTTGTGCTGATTTTAATATTCATCGCAGTTCTGCTTTCCCTCTGCGGATCTGCAGATGCAGCTCTACCTGCAATAGAACATGCGGGCGAGTACAGCGTGGTCATGACCTACGGACAGACCCCGTATCAACTCGGATACCGCACAAACACCTCCACCGGATGGAACTGGTGGGATGGGAGCGGCGGAAACCGTCAGAAGAACCTCATACTGGTGAATGTCTTTCGAAGAACGCTTATAAATGGCAAACCTGCGCCGAAACCGGTTAGTGGGCTCTCAATCAGTGTTGATGTTACATATCCCCTGTACGATCTCTCAACGAACCGCACAACCATTCCGCTTCAAGAGGATCCCGAGCACCGTTGCTACTGCGGAGTGTTCTACTATCCCAACGATGCCTACACAGGAGTGTATGACATCGATTTCAAAAATATGATCGAAACAATAGAGATATCCGTTGAATCGAACTTCACGACGACACTCTGGGGTTGTCAGGCACGGGGCTGCCACGATGCATGGAGTACACAGACGAACCCATCCGAACGATTCGCCACGTCAGTCATCCATCCGAACAGGCTCATCTCCGGATCGCTTGATAGCGACTGCCAGACTATGTGCCATGGTCATTATGCGTCCCAATTTCTCACGGCAACGCCTGTGCACCTGCACGAGATAAAGTTCGGGCACGCAGGGGGTTTCATCTGTGCAGGGAGTGGATGGGTCACCATATTCGATGATTCGGATGGTGGCGGAGGGGGCTCTGTACTGGAGATATATGCCGACTCCACCACAACCCGGCCGAGATCGCAGACCCCGCTCACAGCCCCATCACATGTCACAGTCGCAGAGTGCACGGACTGCCACACCAGCTTCGTTCACGACAAGACCGGCAGCGCACGATACGATATCGCAGAACCCGGGTATCTCAACGGAACCCGCGTCTTCAGTACGGGCGGGCATGCCGGTGTGGACTGCAAGCTCTGCCACGGGCGCCTCGATTACCCGTCGCTGGATCAGAATCCGGATCAACGCTTGTTGAACGGCACACTCGGCGACTATGCCCCGGTCTTCACAACATACCAGCGACTGGAGAATACCTACGTAATCGATGTAAACGATGATTCTGAAATAGACCTCTCTGTTAACAGCGATTGTCCGTCGTATGATTTCACGCTGAGCATAGTCGGACCAATCGATGGCACCGTACTTCAGGACTTGAACACGAGCGACAACTGGCACGGCACCTATTATGTTCCGGGTGTAAACGGAACCGCATCATTCGGACGCGGATCAAAGATATACCGCCCGCGGAATGCCACACGTGCCATTCTCTAATTTGCCATTAAATACGGAGTATTTCGCACGTGTGGCATT
>JAYEFS010000381.1:0-2061 GCA_034658695.1 Methanobacteriota archaeon
GGGCGCAGAGACGCGAAGGGTGGTGTCAATCTTAGTCTTCACGTCTTTTGCGTTGTTGTACATTCAACTGACCATTACGGAAATCACTAGATTTCCAGACAGTGCCAAAAATGGCAAGGTTTTAGGATGTGGAACTCACCCGAATATGGAGAGTTTTCATCACCCCAGGTGAGAAGTCTCCTTGTCATGATCAAACGCTGCGACCGCGAGTTTTTAAGCTGATTGTGAATATTTATTCAGAAATGCCGGGGCGACGCCGACGCGCGTAACTCGCCATCTGATCGCGATCGCGCCATGCCATGCCAGGCGCAGCGTCTCTTGAGGAGACTGGCTAAGTGGTTATGAAGATACAAGCGATGTGGGACATGCGCCAGAAAGGCGATCTCGGGATTGATCAGCGTGAGGCAGCATCACATACAATAAGAATCACGCACACAATACGATGGTGAAATCATGAAAACCGAAGAAGATATGGATCAGGAAAAACGCTTGAACGAGCGTATGAGTAAAGTGAAGCATAAAATAATGGTTATGAGCGGTAAAGGAGGCGTTGGAAAGACCACTGTGTCTGTTAACCTCGCGCTAACCCTTGCAGCAAAGGGGTACGAGGTCGGGATCCTGGACGCAGACATTCACGGTCCGAACGTCCCTAAAATGCTCGGAATCGAGGATGCGCGCCCCGAGGTCTCTGAGGACGGTATCGCGCCGGTCATAGTGCCTCCGCGGGTGAAGGTCATGTCGCTTGCATTCCTGCTTGCCAGCAAAGACACGCCAGTGGTGTGGAGGGGTCCACTCAAGATGGGTGCGATAAAGCAGTTCCTCTCGGATGTCTTCTGGGGCGACCTGGATTGCCTCATAGTCGACCTTCCACCCGGAACCGGCGACGAGCCGCTGAGCGTTGCCCAGTTGATTCCAAATCTCGATGGGGCGATCGTTGTCACCACGCCGCAAGATGTTGCTCTCCTGGATTCGAGGAAGTCGGTCACCTTCGCAAAAGAGCTTGGCATGCCGGTTATCGGGATCGTGGAGAACATGAGCGGGTTCAAGTGCCCGAAATGCGGCGAGACAATCGATCTATTCAAGATCGGTGGTGGAGAACGTGCCGCCTCTGACATGGATGTTCCGTTCCTGGGCAGAATCCCGATCGAAGCCACGATCGTTGAATCCGGCGACAGCGGAATTCCATTCGTTCTGGAGCATGACTCAGAGGCTACCAGCGCCTTCGAGGCGATCGTTGATGCGATCGAGCAATTCGTGAAAGGTGATTGATCATGAGGATATGTGTGACAGCGGCAGGACCCGATCCGGATGCGGCAATCGATCCAAAATTCGGGAGATGTCCGTATTTCGTGATCGTGGACTCAGAAACGATGGAACACGAGACGGTGCAGAATTCGAGCATGAATGCGTCGAGCGGCGCAGGGATTCAAGCAGCACAGACCGTCTCCGGCATGGGCGCAGGCGTGGTCATAACCGGGCAGTTAGGACCAAATGCTGTTCAGACGCTCACCGCCGCGGGGATTAAGATGATGACCGGTGCAAGCGGCACGGTCCGCGATGCTATTGAGCAATATAGGAGCGGTGAGCTTTCGGAAGCAGGTATGGCGTGAACATTCGGATGCCAGAGAATGGATCATGAAATACCAGATCGATGAATCGTTCTGCGCTGGATGCGACTTATGCGTCAGGCGGCGCAGACCGTCATCGATAGGTGCGCCGGATGCGGAGCGTATGTTGGTAGGTGCAAGTGCAGATGAATCAAGCAGATAAAAGAGGACAGGGCATGGAAAGAGGCGACGGAAGGCAAGATTTTGGTTTGGTTCGGGCGTGCAGATGCCCAAACTGCGGATACACGAAGCCGTACCAGCCAGGCAAGCCGTGCTTCAGTCAGGCGTGCCCGAGGTGCGGAACAGTGATGGTCGGGGAATGAATACTGCGCAATAGTAGAGATCGGTTTCAATTTTTTGCGGGGGGCGGGGAATAGGGTGATGAAAGGATGTGTATACCCCTTACTGAATTGGTCCCATTTTTGTTTCATTTTAGTACTGGAGCGAAAGCATC
>JAYEFS010000382.1:0-2053 GCA_034658695.1 Methanobacteriota archaeon
CGGCTGTCAAACCGCCAGTCACGGTTGTGGAGCCTATATAGGAAGGAGGGGTATTGGCATCGTCATAGAAACAGACGTCGAAATTGCCTGTAACATCCCCCGGTCCGGCGTTGTACACGGTTGCGCACATCTCGTTGCTCTGATTTACGAAGATCGCATCTCCAGTGCTACTACAGTTCGGATTAACTTCTATGTCAGTCACGTTCAGGTCTACATCGCCCGACACCCCAAGAGTGACCACAAAGAATGCGAGGTCTGCCTGCATCCCCATGGTGCCGGTGTCCTGGAATCCCATAGTGTTTCTGCTTGCAGACACGCTCACAGTGACATTCTCGACGTTGATCATGCTGCCCGGATATGCCTCGCTAGGCGCATTCCATGCATCGGTCTTGATGACATTGCCATTGAAGAGCAGGTTGGATCCAGTCTCCATTCCCTGATCAACAACCGTAATCAGTTCTGCGGTGCCAACGGTGGTCAGATTGATGCTACCAGGGAATGCTATTGTCGCTGTTGCTTCAGTTGTGGATGAACGGTACTTAGTCCTGCCGCTGAGCAGATCGCAGCCTTCCTGCCACCACAGTTGTATCGTCTCATCGCCGCCTTCATATACGACCACCAGGATTCCGCCCAGAAGAACAGTTGTGTTTGTTGGGTCTATGTTCTCAACAGTCACACTGTAGTCATTGGACGTACCACAGACCAGCGAAGTTATATTATATGCGTACTTCCCTTTCGGCAGGTTGTAGGAGGTTCCATACGCCTTCTGGTCGGTGTACATGGCATCCGGTGTTGTGAATGTTTCTGAGCCGCAGGGACCAGTGAGGTTCACACTCAGGTTTGCCAGGCACCCTGGTGAAGGGTTGCCGAAGTCATCATAGTATGTAACATATAGCCTTGCATCCTCCACCGTTGCGCCTGACGGCAGCTCAATGTGGTGAACCCTTGTCTGAGTGTCACTCGGATCAAGCACCTGCTTCGTTCCGCTCACGTTGTACGCAAGACCACCAGTAAACAGATCACCGGCATACTTAAATGGCGTCAACGGATCATCACCGGAGCAATCGAAGTTCTTGCTCTTGTATCCGTTGGCAGAGACTTCGGTGTCCATCAGTAGCGTGTTGTTTGTCTCATCCGTTTCATTTACAGCATCGTTGCAGTCAACGGTTACGTTCAGTGTGGTTAGGACGCGTATAGCAAGATAATCCCCACTGAGCCCGGGATAATCGACGCAACTTGGCGTCCAATTGATGCGGACTGCTGTGTTTGCACCGGCTGTCAAACCGCCAGTCACGGTTGTGGAGCCTATATAGGAAGGAGGGGTATTGGCATCGTCATAGAAACAGACGTCGAAATTGCCTGTAACATCCCCCGGTCCGGCGTTGTACACGGTTGCGCATATCTCGTTGCTCTGATTTACGAAGATCGCATCTCCAGTGCTACTACAGTTCGGATTAACTTCTATGTCAGTCACGTTCAGGTCTACATCGCCCGACATCGGTCCGAGCGTAATATTGAAATCGAATATTCCGCCCGCACCCACTTCACCCTGAGCAACGTCATGCTCTGTGGTGTTCGACTGACTTCCATCCGGGCTTTTGGCACTGAACTGCAATTGTTCACTTTCGTTCAGGTCGGTGCCGTTTACGCGCACGATCTGGTAGTAGTTGGAACCTGCCGCCGTCACCGCCTGCCATTTCATACCAGTGTCCGTATTCGTTATGTTAACCGCTGGATCATCGCAATCGGTACCGTTCTCGTAGAAGATCCATCCACCGATCACGAACGGTGTTGGTGCTGCGCAGGATGATGCTGCGAGAACCACGATTGCTGCTAAGCATATCAACAGTCTTGTGTATATGTCCATTTTTATTTCACCCTGTAGCCTATAAAATACAGTACTGGGTATAATAAGTATCATCATATTATATAAAGTTATCGGGACGTATTACGTTTTTTAAGATAATGTTAATCAAAATTAATTTTTAACCTTTCCAGGCTTATGAACGCAAAAACCGTTGCATATGAACCGTTCGCCCGTGTTTGTCGTTTA
>JAYEFS010000383.1:0-9111 GCA_034658695.1 Methanobacteriota archaeon
GATCACCTATCGATATTTGTGAAACGCGCCGTATTCAGCGCGCCACTTATCTATTGTCCATTGAGGACGGGGTGACAAAAAGGAACAAAAATGGCAAGGTTTTGGGATGTGGAACTCACCCGAATACGGAGAGTTTTCATCACCCTACCATCCACCCCCACCCTGTTGTTGCGGATACCGTTGATACGAGCCTGTTTTATCATATCAAGCGCCTGTTCGGATTTCTTCTGGTAAACAATGAACTATTCAGGCACACCAGCGTTTCTACATCGCTACAGATCAAGAATGAGTATTTTATAGTATCAAAGGTGCGTTGTATCATCTCCTTAAGGTAGTGCTATTAGCCTCTGGCGTTTTAATTTCCACCATTTCGATTGATGCAGGATTCACGGAATGGTGATCTTCCCGGATCGCTGGCTGAGCCTTGATACCATCCCGGTATCGTCGCGTACCTCAAGGTCTATCTCGATGTTATGTGCTGTCGTCAAGTTCAGTTTCACAGGTCTTGCCTTCATCCCGGTCAGGTTGTAGTAATATATCCCTAAAGAATTATCCCACACCGCCCATCGATATTCTGTGATGGAGCCGTCGTCCGGATCAAACGAGTCTGATGCGTCCAGTATCAGATAATCTCGATAGGATACGCTACCATTGGAATCCATCACACGCTCGATCTCAAACTGCACCTCTGCAAGCGGCACAGGTGGCATGAAAGTTCGCTTGAAGATATTTATGAGCGAGGTGATCACTTCGATAGTGATAGGTTCGTTTTTACGCACCTGGAGAGGCGAGGCGAACGTGTCAAACCGGGTCATGTAGGTGATGTTGTAGCTGCTATTATTGGTCATGCTGCCACCGAAGGCGGTGCCAATAAGCGTTATGTTCCCTGTAATCTCATCGAGTGTATAATTGCCATGTTGATCAGTAACGTTACCACCATCCGTTACATTGCAGACGGTCTCATCGCAATCCATGTCAGGATACAAGGCATACGGATATGCCACACGCGGATGGTTCGGTAGGGGGTATGTATAATTATCACTATTATTAGCCCAGCCTAACACATCAACAGACTCGTTGGACTCAATTACAATTTGTTCTGTAAAATTCAGGTATATCTCCTTGCTCCCTGCAGCAGGGACTATGACTCTCTTCTTAAAATTGTATCCTGTGGGATATCCTCTGTAATAATCAAGATCGCCGGACGCGCCCTTAGCCATATAGTTCCTTGCATGAACGCCATTCAAACTGATCGCGGTTATGCGCGAGTCTACGGTGTTGAGGTTCATGATGGTGACATTGACCGAATCCCAGTCCCAGCCCGTGGAATTACCAGCAGGATCGATCGAAATAATCCAGAGATTCTCGCTCTCCACTGCGGCAAGGTGACTCTCGCGCTCCATCGCATCCTTCTGCATCCCGGATACCATGAGCGCAAGCCCTGATGCTGCGATTATTGTGATCAGGATAAGCATCAGTGTACCGATAATGACAGAAATGCCGCGTTCGTCATTGTGTAGTGACATCCTATTTGTATCCTTTAATCTGGCGTTGATATATCTTTCCCACATATTCTATATACTGAAACATAATCTATGTAAAATACATGGCAAAAACGTTATGACGGCTGGTATCACATAATCAGCATAATGGTTCTGACAGGCATTGGATTGGAAGAAATCCCGCAAAAGAGTGTGTTATTGATCGAAGAGGATTTGGGCAGCATAAAAAGTGTATTCATGCAGAGAGTGGGATTCGATTCCCTGAAAATTGGTAAAAAAGTGCTATACATCTCAACAAAACGATCGAAAGATGACGTGCTCGATCAGATGTCAATCTGTGGGTTAAATGGAAATGCAGACGGATTTACGATACTCGGGGATTTCAAGGATCGGACCGCACTCCTTGATATGTGTCACGAAGATGCCCTGAAACACAGGAACCTGTACCACTTGATAGATCCCTCACTCCGGAACATCTCAGAGACTGAGCTCTGCATCGTGGACACCTTCACATCGCTCCTCATCGATGAGGAGATTCACGTACTGGTGGATGCGCTTAATTCACTGATCGATGTGAGCAGGCACAGCGGTACAACGTTTCTGCTGGCAGCGGACACTGGCATACTCCCTGAACGGGCTGAAAGGATCATGAGATCGATGGTGGATGGCATCATTCAGTTCAGAACCGTGTATGCAGGCGATAGGATCAATCGATTCATCAACATCCCGAAACTGAAGGGTGTTTTGCCCATGGGAAAGATGATACCGTTTTACATAACGGGAGACGGCATATCAATCGATACGAGGGAGCGGATTGGGTGATCTCAATCCCCGGAAAGCACACGAGTGGTTACCGTCCCCGCTGAATTACCGGATGTCACCTCGACGACATAGACGCCCTCAGCATCATCTCAGTTCATCCAGCACCAGCACCTGCAACTCTGGTAGAGACGGCAGATTACCGTCATTGGTTAGAAAGAACGAAGCGCCTTCCCGGATTGCTGTTGCCATCTGAATGGCGTCCGGTGTACGAATGTTGTATTCATCACGCAGCCGAGCCGCTTCTTCCGTAATTTCGTATAATAATGGGATGGTGGCGATGTGCTTTGCATTAAGCAGGATTTCCCGGTATTCTCGAGCCAACATCGTGTTACCATAGCGGAAGGGATGAACCAACACCTCCAGCAGCGTCACAATGGAAGTAACCACTCGAAAATCGCCTCAATCCAGCGCAATGAAGAACGGACGAACGATATCCAAATATGCTGGATTTTCCTCGATGAAATAGATGAGTGGTGCGGTATCCATGCCCACAACCGTCCCTTGCATGGATTTTAGCCATTCCATGATGCTCGCTCACGATCTACGTACTCCTGTGCATCAATACCCTGCCAGATCTCTTTGCCCAAACCCTGTAGTTCCAGAATGCTGTGACCAAGATGAGTTGTCAGTCGTCGCCTGACCAACGCCGTCAATTTGTCTATGAGCTTAATCTGATCGGACAGGTCGAGCTGCTGCATCAGATCCAGCGATTCAGCGTATGCTCTCGTTTGCATTATGATACCTTGTTACGTTCATCTAGTATATCTTTTAGCCCAACTTTGCCATCACTGCTGCAGGGTTGGAGACATTTCACACGGCTCCACCAACCCGGATTGCTCGATACACCAACGGGGGTGAGATTATCATCGATGGGATAGATGTTTTGAAGGATACGAATTCCGGTTCTTGCTGCAGGCTCAGCCCATTATGATGACATTGTATCTCAATTCCCGGGCAGCACCCGAACGCTCGCCCTCGCCACATCACTACCAGCCACAGCCTCGACGACATAGACGCCCTCAGCCCCACCGGGCGCAACAGTCACAGTGACAAGACCATCCACCCCGGTCTTCACAATTCCGGGATTCACACTTCCATCAGGTGATATGCTGACCTTGACATAGACATCAGGCGCGGGACTTCCTTTAAGATCAGTGACATTGAAGACGATCTGCTCCACGAGCGGAATTCCGCCGAAGCCGTCCTGCCCGCTACCTGATACCAGATCAATCCTCATATCCCCTGCCGCCGGGCTTGGGAGTATCAGCGTGGTACATGCGATGTAGCAGGCAATAATCAGGATTACGGAATGCTTTAATCCGTGCTTCATCTCGCCCTCTGTGATCTGTCCGATGATGATTCCGCCAAGAAGCGCGTTTAACATGATCATGTGAAAAAATCCGCGCTCAAAGTCGATCTCGGTCACTCCTGAATCCCCGAAGAGAAGTTCCATCCCAATTCCCTGAATCAACGGAAGAAGCGAGGCAGAAAGGATGTACGTTAGCATTACGATGATCCCCTGCGCCAGATAAAATATAACGATGTACTGTTTTAGATTCCCCTCCTTCTCCCGCTCTATTCCAATCACCGCCCGCATATCCTCTGATGTCCTGAGCAGGAGGTCTGCGACCGCACCGCCTGTATATGCTGCCTGCACCACAAGGGCTGTGTACCTTGTGATCAGGTTGCTCTTGAGTGCAAAAGCCATGTCATTCATCGCATCAGCAAACGAATGTCCAAGAACCATAGCGGATGCAGCACCTCTCACGTTTTCGGTGATTGTCCCGAGATCAGTCGTTGATAGGTCGATAACACCCCTTATCGGATCTATGCCGCCCCGCATCAGTTCGGATAGTTTGAAGAGAAACTCGCTGTATGCGACCTCGCGTCTCTTCAAGAGGCTCTTCTGGCGGTATATATCAATCGAATACGGTACGATCGCAATCAAAACCGCAAATACAATTATACGATCCAGATCGTCCTTTGATTTTGTATCAGGAGTCTTCTCTCCTGCTTCCATGCTTCCACCGTCTCCGACCTCCCCGACCTCCTCCACAAGCGCCTGATATGTGGCAAGCCGTGCATCGTCTCTGCCACTGCCCGCGCCCGATTCTTCCTGAATGGCAAGGACGTGACCTGTGAACGCCGCCGTGATGATAAGCGTGATTGCGGCGACAACAGGAATCGCCACTGTTACATACTCCCGCTTTATGTCGTATTTCAGTTTTATGATCTGCACATACCTGACTATGCGCAGCCGTAACGCCTGTAAAAAATTCTCCGTCCCGGGCGTCGACGGCTCCGCCGTTACCGCAACGGATCTCCTGCTCATACCGGGCTCCTTGAATATTTCATAGAGAGCAGGGCAAGAAAGACGATGTTTGCAAACGGCAGCACAAAGTAGACAAAGACGTTGAAGAGGTCTCGCGGTGCAAAGACGCCCATGTCTATACCGAGCGCGCCGCAGACCACGATACCAAGAACCGCAAGCACAACGCTCATCACAACGCCGCCGAGATACCCCTCGCCGTAAACAGAGAGCGAATCCACAAACTCCTTCTGGATCAGTCTCCGCATGGTCATCAGATCCCTCGATTTTACCTCAAGATAATCCATAAACCCGCTGCCTGCATGTATGATATTTGAAAGATCGATGCAGATTGTCCGAAACATCTCAGACGGCGTATTTTGTATCAGGTCGCTCATGGCAGTCACCGCATCCTCGCCAAGGATATCGACCCGGTATATGACCTTCCCAAACTCCTTTGATATGTGACCATAATTCTCGATGCTGATTCTCCTGACCACATCAATCGGCGACGCTCCCGCGCTTGCAAGTACCGACATATAGCCGAGCATGTATGGAAGTTCCTGCTCGATATCCATCTTCTTGGCAGATATCCTGTTGTACAGAATGAACGGGACTCCGCCGAGCGTGAGCGCGAATGTGAGCGATGTCAGGATTGTGACATAGATCGTATCGCCGCGAAAGAGGATGACCGATGAAAATAGCATCGCACCTCCTGCAATAACAGCGGTTATGCATGCAAGCGAGATGAACATGCCCGGCGTCATCTCGATATCAGCCTGGTACAGGAGCCTTGAAACAGAATCCCGGGGCGTTTCATCGATATGCCGTCCGAAATGGTAACAGAACATCCTGTAACGTTCGATGAACTTCACTCACATCCCCTCCATCATCGCATCCTTCTCTCTTGAATACTTCCGTATCGCATTCACAACGCGTTCATAGTCTGTAACATCATTCTCTGCAAGATTGTCGAGTAGTTCTGCCCGGTCATTCAATTCGCTCAAGAGATACCCCTCCTGTACCCCGAATTCCTCTCTTATTCCTGTGAATAGGGCGCAGCTTCCACTGTATGGGAACGTATCAGAGACCGGATCCCACCTGAATATCGGGTTTGTGATCAGATCCCCGCGGTCAGGATCGATCTCGACGATCTCAACGACGCGTGACGCCCTTCTGATGTAATGCTCTCCCTTCTTCACCATAGAGCTGAAGATGACGTTGTCCACACTCGAAAACAGGCTTCTTGGAACGTTCATCGGGTTCGACTCGACCCTTGATAGGAGTTCCTTCATCGATCCCGCATGGATCGTGCCGAGACACGGGTGTCCGACCGAGATCGCCTGGAAGAGCGTGAAGGCTTCGCTTCCACGCACCTCGCCGACCACGATGTACTCAGGGCGCTGCCGCAGCGCAGCAGTGAGCAGGTCATAGAGTTCGATGTCGCCTGCTGCCCCGCCTTTACCGGATCCGTTCCCTGACGCTTTCGTGGGGGCTGCTTCACCTCCAAATCCTGTTCTTGTGATCGACTGCGTCCAGTTCGGATGCATCAGGTTTAGCTCCGCAGTGTCCTCGATCGAGACGATCTTGTATTCAGGGCGTATGAATGCGCAGAGAGCGTTTAAGGTCGTTGTCTTTCCTGATGCGGTTCCGCCCGCTGTCAGTACCGATCGTTTGTATTCGAGGATGATCCAGAGGTATGCAAGTTGTTTCGAATTGAAGGTTCCGTACTTGATCAGATCGACAGGAGAGACCGGATTCGTCCTGAACCGCCGGATCGTGAAGGTTGAGCCTTTTCTTGTGACCTCTCTACCGAGTGTGATGTTTATACGGCTTCCGTCTGCAAGCGTTGCATCCCGTATAGGCTGGAGAATAGAGATGTGTCTGCCAGCAGTTTGTGCGATCTTCATCACGAAGTTGTTCAGTTCCACCTCCTCGAAAGTGACATCGGTTCGTATCGAGCCGTATATCCGGTGGTTGACATATATCGGCAAATTCGGTCCGTTGCAGGTGATATCCTCGATATAAGGGTCTTTCATCAGGACGTTGATCTTCCCGTACCCGATATACTTTCTCAGGAGATGGTAGAACATCTTCCCTCTCTGAAAATAATCCAGTTTCATCAGGTATATGTTGATGATCATCGAAAACCGGTCTCTCAAGTATTCTTCACGGTTTTTATCTCCGATTATCACGAGTTCGGAGTGGATCATCTTCTCAAACGCGTTTTCGATGATCTTCAGATATCTCAGCTCATCATGGCTTAGCATCGGTTCTACTCTATGGTACACCAGCTCTTCGCCGTTGAAACGGACATTCACGTACTGAAACGGGGAATTGACCTCATAAGTGACATCCACATCCGAGAGCGGTACCCCGAGAACCGGAGTCGATATCTCGCCCAGTTCAAAGCCAAGAGTCCTTACAGATTCGCTTTTCGGTGTTAAACGCCGCTTAATTTGTTTCGTTATGTCATCTAACCCGATCCTGTCGATCTCCGCGAACGATGGTATCCGTTTAAGCGATCGTTTAAATCTACCTGGCGGCTTTGCAGGTTTCACAGGTTCCGCAGGATCGTCTTCTGCTTGATCGGCAGGGACCCGGCTCTTCCGCCTCAAACTGAATCTGGATCTCTTCTTTTTCGCGGCAGTTTCGGGTGCGACTTCCCCCCCTAATGGGGCAGGTTCCACCGGTTCCATGATGGTCTCGAAAGCAGGCGGTTCATCTTGCGGTGATGCAGGTTCGAGGGGCGCGCGTTTTCTGCGCAGTATTTTTGTAAGCTTGAATTTAACCAATCCGACTCCTCCATAGCATTATTCGCTGGAGCATCTGTTGTACTCTTCCTGGCGGCTTTGCAGAACCGTTTCCGGTCCGACCGAACGCTTCCATAAATGCCTGTTTGAATTTCTCGCGGGATTTTGCAGGATCGTCTCCTGCTTGGTTGAGGGGATTTTTGATTATCTTCCGGAATGGATTCTGAAAACCGCAGAAGACACAGAGAAAACAGCAACTCTCTGTGTGCCCTGCCTCCGGCGCTGCTTCGCAGACAGCGTCCTCTGTGGTAAATCTTCTTTGCCATAACCCAACCATCGGAAGGGATTCGGAAAACCAATGGTCGCGAGAGACCTCCCCTCTCCGCTTCAGTCTGAACCCGAATTTAACCAATTCGACTCCTCCATAGCAGCATTCTTGTTGCTGCGTTGATCAGCATCACGACGACGATCAGGACAAAGGCGGCTGCGAATCCGTTCGATGCAGGGATGAGATGCGGGAACTCGAATGACCGGTACACCGTGATCGGAAGCGCTGCGGCAAGATCCTGGAACGGATATATCTTCATCCCACATAAGAACCCTTCGCGCGGGAGAACCTTGAATTCAGGCAGAAACTGGGTGTAGCCCGCTGTCAGGATCACCACAGCAGACTCCTCTGCCGCCCGCCCGATCCCGAGAACCATGCCTGTGAGTATCCCCGTGAGCGCGAAAGGGAGCGTTATGCGGCGCACCGTGCCCCATTTCGTTGCACCGAGCGCGTAACTTGCCTCCTCGAGTTCTGCCGGGACTGTGTCTATCGCGCCCTCTGCCGCGCGCTCGATAACGGGCAGTATCAGGATTGTGAGCGCTATTGTTCCTGCGATCAGCGAAAATCCACCTGTTACGAACTTCAGGTAGTAGACAAGGAATAATAGCCCGAAGATACCGAGAACAATGGAGGGCGTTCCTGCAAGCACATCGAGCAGGAATCCGAATGTGCGCACAAGGGTTCCGGGTTTTGCGTACCTCTTGAGATATATCGCAGTTCCGACGGCAAGCGGTGTAGCGAGCGCGGTTGACAGGAGCGAGAGCAGGAGTGTGCCTGCAATTGCGTTAGCGATCCCGCCGCCGAGTCCGGGGACTTTGGATTCCGGTGTGATTATGAAGTAGAGGCTGAGACTGGGGAGCGCTTCGAGCGTGATCCGACCGAGGATTCCTATGAGCGCGAGGAGGGTGATTGCTGCTGCGAGGTACGAGATCGCTTTGAAGGTGTGTCCTTCGAGTGTTCGTTTGTTCATGATCTGTGCAGTAGTGTGTAAAACCCGCTGCATTTAACCGCAGAGTGCGCAGAGGTTCGCAGAGGTGGTTTAACCGATCCTCCGCGTCCCTCCGCGTCCTCTGCGGTTTTATTTCTTGATGCTGCGATGCGGTCGCCACAGTTGTTCATAACCTGCCCCCGATCTTTCGTGCAACAGCCACAAAGATGATCTCCATCGCAAAGAGAACCGCCGCGATCCCAAAGAGCGCGCTCCTTGGCTCATCCATCGCGCAGTAATAGCCGATGTCGTTTAAGATCTTTGAGGTCATCGCATACCCGGTATCCAGGACCGATGACGGGATATGTGCGCAGTTACCGAGCAGCATCACAATCGCCATCGTCTCGCCCATCGCACGCATCATCCCGAGAACCGTTGCTGCAAGGATGCCGCCTGATGCTGTCGGCAGC
>JAYEFS010000384.1:0-2048 GCA_034658695.1 Methanobacteriota archaeon
TTCGGATTTCGGGAGCGATTTTGCAAAGAATTTGGCGTCACGTGCATTGAGGCGCTGCACGGACTCATCGATCCCTACAAGGATGGTTGTCTTCTTGGTGGCGGAATGGGTGGCCAGTCCTGATGTTCTGCGAACTCGAACTGTGTTCTGGTGCCGCATGACCATATCCGGTGCTTGGTTGTGCGTCTGCACATAACTCTTAAGCATCACCGCAAACCGATGCTTTATCATGGCAAAAATCGTCTGCAAACATCTCAGTGAGATGATGGGGGCACAACAATGATCCGGCAGCTGGCAGTCAGGTTGTGCAATCTCTGATGGTGTAGTACAACTCTCAGATAACAGGGTATTATGTGCGGGTTGTGCAGCGATCGCGGCATGTTGTGATGTTGCATCTGCAAAAACGATCCATTATTCCAACCAATTATCACAACACCAAAAATATATCGCATGTCATTGTTTTGTGCTCTGCTATTTATATCCTCAACAGTTATTAAATTCATGTACGCGATTGGGGCATACTATCTATATCATAAACATGGAGATCGTCGCACATGCGGCGGCTGGTGCGGTCGATATTAGGGTGTGGTGATTCTCAAGCATTCTTTCAATCTGATACCGAGAAACTACCAAAAACCACCGATTTGGTAGTCATGGGCATACACCTGACGCGCTGAGGGATCAATCCGGTCAGGAACAGTATGATTCCAAGAAACTTTTTGGGGGTGATGCCCTCACAAAGAGGACAACGTGTTCAGGACAAGTGGCTGTGGAGATCCCGGGTCACACGCCCACGATTCATTGCGCAGGAACGGAGTTTTATATTATTACTTTCATATAACTGAATCGGGGACTTCTTAAGTTTTTATAATTTAAGTGTATATTTACCAGCAACCACACCACTGTAGCAATACCGATAGCAGTAGGCATATTGTTACAAATCTACATGGTGTCAGAAAACAGCAGAACCAGGTCTTTTCCATACATGCTATTTAGCCGCGATTGGCTTAATAGGTGTGATCATCATCGCATTTCGAGCCTGATGCGGTGGAGGTGGAGCCTGAGCCTGCACCCCTGCATGAGACCGCGTACTGGCAGATCACGCACGATGAGGGTTTTTCACTTGCAGAACCTGAAAACGATAGCGAGCGCGAGAGTGGTACAAGTGGGCAAGTGGTACGGGGGTCTGAAAACAATGAAAACTGTGATCTGGGGGTACTGGTTACCACTTGTCCCACTTGTCCCACTTGCCCGACCGATGGTGATTCTGGCGTCCACAAGTGGGAAAGCACCAGAAGGTTCCACAGATCGCGCACGATGAAAAAAATAGATCTACTTTTCCGTGAACATCGCGACCAGGGGGGCAGACGCGCTGAGATTGTGCAGATGGACCGCGAGGGGCTGGTTGGGATGGTGCCTGAGATCGCGAACATGTTAGAAGTCGGTGAGGATGTCGCGTTTCGTGACGTAACTGAATACGAAAAGCATCGGAGGTGGATATAGATGGGAGGGAGATGTAATTATGTATATAATGATTTATATATAATTCAAAATGGGACTATAGACTACTTAGCCACTCATGAGAATCCAATCCAGAAAATAACACACCTTGAAAAGCCGCCCGCACGATGTTCTATAGAACCAGAAAAGAAAAAGAGCGGGGGTGCCGCTCTTTTATACCACATTCACGCCCCACCTCCCATGCCGCCACCCATCCGTCGGATATAGAAGATTGCAAGGCGGATTATCATCACAAGGACGACAAGTGATATCAGCGATGCGTTATCAGTCCAAACATCCACTCCTGTCGGGATATCCGGATTTTCCGTGATGTTCCACTGGCTCCCCGCTGGAACAGTCACGGAACTGTCGATTTTATCCCCGATAACCGGCGCAAGGCTGAATACCGCAGCAAGGACGATAAGCCCGATCGCGACTGCGATCACAAGCTCCATCGTTCCAATGTGATGAACGAGTGTTTTTTGTTCAGTTTGCCATCCACAAACACTGTTTCACCGCACATCTCTCTTGCCACATCGAGAACTCCG
>JAYEFS010000385.1:0-2042 GCA_034658695.1 Methanobacteriota archaeon
GGATTGTCATGCACAATTTTTGATAATTGACGTGCGCCAGAACAGATGGCACAAAATCACCGATAACGATCGTCGCAATGTACGATGCAATCGAAACAAGCACGACAATAATCAGAAATAGGAGAACCAGATGCATATCCGGTTCCCTTCCGATCAACTCCCTCACAGCAACCATTGCCCCGCTTCGTGGATATCCGATCACGAAGAGCGCAATCAGACCAAAGATCGCATTTGACGTGTTCGTTCCTGAGACCGAGACTATGAACTCCATCGTCCGTATCCGGTGCTCTTCGAGCCTTCCACGAATCGCAGATCGTGCAATAACCGTTGCGACCGCCGAAGAGACGCCGGGAAGCCATGCGACAAGCGATCCGGCGACGCTCCCGACGACAATTCCGCGCATAACCCATCGCGATCGCATCTTCACTGAACGCCTGTTTTGCGCGGGCATGGCAGACCCTGTGAGCATGCTGACTATGAGAACAGACGCACCAAAGAGACCTGTCAAAAGCGAGAGTAGAATTGACGATTGTCCGAACTGGAAAAACGGGTGCATGAGACCTTCATTTTCGAACACAATCATCCCGAGGGCGCCTGCCAGCAGAAGAACAATTATCGCACAGAACTTGTATTTCAGATGGACGAACGAGCCCTGCCCCTCGATGTATCTGCCAGATTCGGTCAGGATCATGAGCACAACGATTCCCAGCAGAATCCAGTGCATATTCGCGAGGATGATCGCATAATATCGTCCGAAGAAGAGCGCAAGCGGAATTGCAATCAGCAATGATACGACAATCGATCCTGCGCTGCCGATTGCAGACAATCTGATCGCTGCCATGCCCATCCCATCGAGCAGCATGCGATGTCCCGGAAGAACTGCGAGCGCGGTCTCTGCGTCAGGCACGCCAAGATACACGGCAGGGATGATGTTCAAGAAGGTGTGCGCGATCGAATTCGCAAGAATGATCGCAGCAATATCGATATTCGAGAATCCCATCTCCGAGATTGCAGGTGAGAGTGCGAGCAGGATCAGTGCGAAGTTGTTTGTGTGTATGCCCGGGATTAACCCGGATACGAGACCGAGCACAAAGCCGATTGAGACTGATAGCGCGAGCATTTCGAGCATCTGGTTGCCTGTTGTTTTGGATCTGTTATTTAGCTGTTCAGTTGTGCCAGGGGGTTTGCATGGCGATGTCAAATTTGTATAATGGTCAGTCGGATGTGCAACAGCACGAAAGGCGTGGGGACGTGGGTTGACGATACGCTCCGCGTCGCTCTAACTCTCTGATTCGATTGGAACGAGAACGCAAAGACGCGATGCCACGATGCCGCAAAGAGCAAAAGTCGTATCCGCTTCCATGTGCGTTCGGTTAAGACTCAACCAGGTGCCACAAATAGGGACATTTCGATAACAGTAGGCACTTTACGAGTTACCGGCACATAGCCGATAGAAGTATATAAAACTTATTATTATGTCTTATAAAAAATTAGCCACAGAGCGCACAGGCGTGCCGAGATAAATTCATACTCGCCAGCTGGTGAAAATCCAGCCTGAGGAAAGGCTAGCTGGTAGGGCTCATAACATCGCTTACATCAAAAGGCTCAACACATCGCTTACATCTCTTATCTATAACCGCACCTCGAACTCCTTTACATCCCCACCAATCCGGTACTCATGAATCCGGACAAGCCTCGCCTCTTCTGCGTTCTTCTCCCGATAGTAGACCATCAATTGTTCATGCTTTGTGTCGATGGTAGCCCACACATACTCGTGAGCCAATGATATATCGACACTGAAAGCCTCATTCAACACACTAATTGTCCCGTCTCCCGACACCAGCCGTATGAAGTGCACTCTGCCCTCTGTGATCGGCAGGTTATTCACATCGATCTCAAAATCCGGGCACAATCGAAAATTCCAGTGAAATGCACCCGGAGACTTTTGTTCTTTGCGCCATCGCGTCTTTGCGTCTTTGCGTTATTGTTTTCTAATTTAACGCAAAGGCGCAAAGGCGCGAAGAGTGTTGCCAATCTCAATC
>JAYEFS010000386.1:0-2039 GCA_034658695.1 Methanobacteriota archaeon
GCACCGAGTTTGCAGGCTTTGAGCCGCTTCCAAAGAACCTGCTTCCTGATATTGTTTCGCAGATCCGGACGCGGAAGGGTCTGAAGCCAGGGATACCAAAGGCATCCGACTTTGTGAGTGAGTAGAGGTTTAGAGATAGCTTAGGTTTGTGGACGCGCCGGGTGTCAGGATCGGTTAAGGCCGAGGAAGGCATCCGGTAGTGTCCCGGCGGTCGATCTCGTCCCGGGTACGATGCGATAATCGCGATCATAACCTGTGGGATTACGGTCCAAGCGATTGTAGCTACCGGCAGGTACTATGGCGAAAATGAGATTGCGACGCGGCTTGAGGTGCTGGGTGCTGATCCAGTGATCGTGAATGCAAGCGAGGTCGTGAAGTGAGTGCGCCGAGTAAAATCCGTACTATCCAGTTGGTGAAAATCCAACCTGATGAAAGGATAGTTGCCGCCTCAGAACTGAACCCAGTACTCGAGTAGTGGCAACAGGCTGCTGTGAAGCCAAAGGAGTATGATATTGAGCCGCAACGCAAGTGAAGGTACCCGTAAATTTACCTTGTCTCGGAGGTCGACGTTTTTCATTTGACGGAATAATAGTACTTTCACCACCATTAATCCGAATCTCCGGTCTTGGAATATAGCAGGAAGCTCTGGGATGTTGCGAGGCGATGCGAGCCAAGGCGGCGGTCTCGAGTCCGTGGCACGATCGTGTTGGCGATGAAAGACAGGCGAATCTCTGACAAACCGGATGGAACATGAGTGTGCCCACTTGTCCTATCGGGGTTGTTCGACCTTGTTGGTGGTTGCGATAGAGATATATACCTGTGCGTATAATATGGTTGTGTGGGGTATCTGTGGTCTGTTTGGTAACTTGCAGACTATGTGGGAGTGTGATGTGTGAAATGGTGGACGTTCGACTTGGGGGCATGTGTGTGAATCGTGTTCGGATGTGCTGTGTCGGGTGTTGCTTTATCACTACTCTGACTAACAAAACTCCAATTTAGATGCGTGAGTGGGTGTGGGAAAATGGGGAATGGGGCAACAACAATAATGCCAGGGTCAATTGTCAGTCTTCGCTCTCGTCTCTGGCGTGTGGACGATTTTATAGATGATATAGTCACAGCAACTACTATTGAGAGTTTGCCTGTTGAGCACAGGCGTTTTTATCGTCCTTTTGAAACGATTGAACCCGGAGAAATCGAAGATCCGGACCCGGATAAAGTCGGTAACTATTCTGCTCAGGATCTGTTAATTCGAGCTTATCGGTTGAGTATGATACATGGGACTGCTCCGTTGCTGAGTTTACAACGAAGTAGGGTTATTGCAGAGTCTTTTCAGATAGTTCCGGTCGTTATGGCGTTAGACATGTCTGTGGTAAAGATTCTCATAGCTGATGACGTTGGGCTGGGTAAAACCATTGAAGCAGGTCTTATTGTTACAGAGCTGCTTGCCAGGCAGCGTGCGTCGCGGTTGCTGGTTATATGTCCAGCCAGTCTCAGAGAGCAGTGGAAGGAGGCTCTCAACTACTTCTTCCATATTGATGCCAAGATCGTATCCACCCAGCATCTTCGTTCTTTAGAACGAAATATCCCTCCTGGGATGAGTCCTTGGGAATATTATCCATATCTTATCGTTTCCATGGACTATGCAAAGGCACCCCATAACCGTGCGACGATCCTTGAGCACAGATGGGATATTGTCTTGATTGACGAAGCTCACAATCTGGCGAAACCGCATCAGGTGTCAGCAAGCCACACAGTAAAAAAGGAACGCTGGGAGCTGGGTAAAAAGATCGCAGAGGTTGCCAGACATCTGATTCTGTTAACTGCCACGCCGCATAATGGATACACGGATACTTATGCCAGTCTTCTGTCCATGTTGGGCGTGGGTGCAGTCTCTGGTCCACCTCATGAGCCGTGTATTCACAGGGATATCGCCAGGAAACATGTGTGTCAGCGGCGAAGAGTTGATGTGGCGGACGAATTTGGATGGGATGATGAAGAAAACCCATTTCCGAAAAGGGATCAGGATGAGGTTTTTGTTC
>JAYEFS010000387.1:0-2033 GCA_034658695.1 Methanobacteriota archaeon
ATTTGCTGGCAAGCCCTTATGTAGAGTTGTCAACCACTAATCCAGAAACAGGTTGACAACTCATGAGAACCACCATGTCCATGCACGCCAGCATAAAACCGATGGTCTACGCATCCCTATTCGCAGCCTTAACAGCGATCGGTGCGTTCGTGCGAATCCCGGTTCCGGTGAGCCCGGTGCCGATCACAATACAGGTATTCTTCGTGCTCCTTTCCGGGCTGGTTCTGGGCAGCCGGTGGGCGGGGGCGAGCATGGCGGTCTACGTGATGATCGGAATAATCGGTTTTCCGGTATTTTCGGGAGGACGGTCGGGAATCGGAGTCATCATGGGCCCCACTGGCGGATATCTCATCGGATTCATCGGTGCCGCATACGTAACAGGTCTGATCGCGGAAACAT
Source organism: Methanobacteriota archaeon (assembly GCA_034658695.1). Taxonomy (GTDB): domain Archaea; phylum Halobacteriota; class Methanosarcinia; order Methanosarcinales; family Methanogasteraceae; genus Methanogaster_C. The sequence goes on from JAYEFS010000387.1 coordinate 400, forward strand.
TCGGCAGAAACACGTCTGCTGCAATCGGTGCAATGATTGCGGGTCTTGCTGTGATCTACCTGTTCGGAGTTATGCAATTGTCAATCGTTGCGCATCTGCCCATCAAGGAGTCGTTTGTAACCGGCGTTCTGCCATTCCTGATCGGTGATTTCATCAAATTGATCGCCGCATTGATCGTGTTCAGACGAATCGAACCATTGATTGAGAAATAATGGAAAATACTGAAGAATACTGAAGAATGATCGAACTCAATGACGTATACTTTGCATATCCGGAAAAACCGGTTCTGAGCGGGATAAATCTCCATATCAGACGAGGTGAGTATCTCGGAATCACTGGAGACAACGGCTCAGGGAAGACTACGCTCGCAAAGCTCCTAAACGGTCTTCTGATGCCCGGTGGTGGGAAAATTACCGTGAACGGGCGATCCACAGCCACATCCATGTCCGCATCCGCACCCACAACATGCGACCCGGAGAGCCTGCTTGCGATCAGGAGATCGGTGGGAATTGTGTTTCAGAACCCGGATGCGCAGGCAATCGGTGAAACCGTGGAGGAGGACATTGTCTTCGGTCTGGAGAACATTGGCATCCCGAAATCCGAGATCAACCGTCGGATCAATCGTTATCTGGATCTACTCGGGATCAAAGATCTCCGATACAAAAATATCACTCTTCTGAGCGGCGGTCAGAAGCAACTGGTGAACCTGGCTGCGGTGATGGCGATGGAGCCAGAATGCATCGTTTTTGATGAGGCACTCTCGATGCTGGACCCCACCAGTCAGGGGAATGCACTTGACGCGATATCGGAATTGAACAGAGACCACACATCAGTTGTTCTGATCACACACAACCATTACGATCTGTGCAACTGTAGCAGGGTGATTTACATCGCAGAGGGCAGGATAACACCATGGAAACTTCCCGAATATGGGAACGAAGCAAGCGAGAACCACAAACCCGCCGCCACCACCACCCACCGCCACACCCCAGCCCGCACCCACACCTCCGCAAAAGGCACCCTTTCAACTCAGATGAGTCCTGGAATTGAGATTACACACGTATCCCACACATACAATCCGGGTACAGACTGGGCAGTCCCTGCATTGAAGAATATAGATCTCAGAATCGAGAAGGGGCGAGTTTTTGGGATTATCGGCGGGATCGGTTCCGGAAAATCCACACTCGCATCGCTCATTGCCGGGCTTGACACGCCCACAACAGGCAGCGTCACAATCGATGAAAAACCACCTGAGCCCGGGAAAAACGCTGGAATTCTATTTCAGCATCCCGAGGACTTTTTCTTCGAGAAAACCGTCCGGGAGGATATGGCTTTCGGGCTCAGGAAGAGGGGCTTATCAGAGGATGCGATAGATCGAAAGATACGATCTGCAATGGATGCGGTGGGGCTGGATTCAGGGATTTTCGAGAAGTCGCCGTTTCATCTCAGCTCAGGAGAGCGGAGGCTCGTTTCCTTTGGATGCGTGATTGCAAGCGCGCCCGACTACCTCGTTCTCGACGAACCCACTGCCGGACTCGACCAAAAGTCGAGAAGGAGGGTTCTGGAGGTGATTAGTGGGGTGGCTTGCGATCTGACCGTTGTTTACATATCCCACCGAGTCCGGGATGTTCTGG
>JAYEFS010000388.1:0-2030 GCA_034658695.1 Methanobacteriota archaeon
GCATGTGACAACCCTGTTCAGTGGCTTCTCCACGGTAACGACCCTCTCAGCAGAATCAAGAAGCGTCAGTTCTTTCTCCTTTCCCAGTATGACAAGCTCGATCTGGGTCACGTCCTGCATGTTGATCTTGTCGTCGTACTTGGCATCCGCGAGATCTGTTCTGTCGCGGTACTCGAGGATGATCAGTTCGGTGTAGGTCACATCCTGCATGTTTATGGTGTCATCCTCGTTCGCGTTCCCGAAGATCTCGAGCGTGTAGTCTGATGCCGCTGCCGGCAGCACACAGCAGACCAACAGCATCAGACCCATGACAACCCCGGAAAGTATCGTATTCACCGTAATCTACACCACCTTCATCGTTGCATCACTCATTGCGGATTCCCAGTATTCCTCTACTGCTTTTTGGACGGTGGGTTCCACTTCCATCCCCGCATCCATGATATACCTGGCAGTTACCGGCAGTATGCTCATCACCTCATAGCCGTTGCCGACATCGATATGTTCAGCGCCGGTACTGACCCACTGCCCTCCGATCGAGAAACCTCCTTTCTCGTGAAGAGATGCGCCAGCATGAACCATCCGGTTGGCTCCTGCCATAATCCATAGCTGGATCTGTTGCGGATCGCTGACATTGATGTAGATATCACGGAAGATCAACCTGCCGATCGCAACAGTCCTCGCAGCCTCTATCGGCGAAGGGGGGATGATCGTCCCTTCAAGTGGGCTCTTGGGGTGGACTTTGAGCCATGAGACTGCGAGCTGGTAGAAGTTCTCGAGTTCGTTGAGGTAGAAGAGGTGATCGACACGATCCTGGTAACTCTCCCCGATCCCTGTCATGATCACGCTGATCAGGGGGACTCCGTTATCATTGATCAGATGAGCCAGCTCTTTTCTTTTCTGCAGGCTGTCACCGGGCTTGATCTCCTGAAATATCTTCTCATTCATCGTCTCAAACGAACTCGTTATGGATTCGACCCCGAGTCTCTTCATCTCCTGTATGTGTCCTTCTTCCAGTGCCGGTCCAACATTGACCCAGACATCGAGCCCGGATCCTCTGAGGACCTTAAGAATCTCGATTACGGTTGGTCCGGCATCCTCCGGATTCGTCCCGCCCCCGATTTCTACGGTGGTCGTTCCTGTCTTCTTGAATGCCTCTGCAATCGCTTTCAGTTGTCCGGCACTCACATTCCAGCCTTCCCACTTGTATCCGGGGGTGGCACGTCTACAGTACTTGCACGGCGGATCGATCTTACACTCTATGTTGCTTCCCATCCACCCATCCAGACGGAAAAGGTTTCCGCACTCTTTTTCCCGGACGGCTGTCGCAGCCTCAAAGAGTTTCAGATATTTAGCAGGCTCTTCAGTCTCCTCAAACAAAAAAAGAGCTTCCGCTCTGGTAATAGCCCTATCCTGGGCGGTCTGTAACGTTTCTTCAAAGTCCATTCTCACATACCTCCTTTAATTCTCTTAATTTGTTACTGGCTTCGCAATGATCTCGATACTGCTCTGATAGCGTCCTGATTTATCCACGAGTTTCAGTTGTCTGGTGTTGTCTCTACCCTGCGCTGCTGCCGAGTTCATCCATATCTCCTTCGGCAGAATGAGCGGAGCATCTGACACGATCTCAAACCCGGATTCGTTGAATATCTCCTTAAGTTCCGAGCGGTAGTACGACCTCATCATCCGGTAAAAGGGCGTCTTCTCACAATCTCCTCTGGTAACATAACCGATCGGTTCTATCTCCTCTCCACCCTCGTTTGGTGGGTGGCGGGTGAGATAGAAGTAACCCATCTCTCTATCAAAGAAATCATCCTCGGTTGAGTATTTTTCCCTGATCTCCCTATCGATTATGTTGGCTCGGAAGAGACCGGTTGGCTTGAGTACCCGCCTGAATGTCCTGAGTGCAGCCAGCGGATTGATATCCTGAAATGCATTGTTCATGATGATCCGATCAACAGAATGATCCGGAATCTCGGAGAGGGGATCAGAGTCCACATCGGAACCGATCTTCATCTGTTCCGATGTGGACT
>JAYEFS010000389.1:0-1998 GCA_034658695.1 Methanobacteriota archaeon
TGAATGCGAAAAGTATTATATTTGAGCATTTTTTAATTCACCCTGGTCGGTTAAAAATATAATGAACCGTCAATTAACGCAAATCAGACGTAGATTTGTTCGTTGAGCATCAGCATTCATCTGCGGGAGATATGATTAGAAGGAATCATTGCAGTTGTAAAATATCAAAAGCCACATTTTTTAGGAACGGCGCGTGGAAGAGGAGCTGTGATGCAGCTCAGGTTGGAGTTGGACATGTTGCTCTACTACAGTATAAAAATAATATTTTTTGGATACTCAAAAAACGCTATCAGTAGAAATTGTGAAAGATCGATGGCGACCTGCGGAATGTCAGATATAAACTTGGGATTCGTTTTTCATAATCCATCTTTGGAGACTCTTTTTTAACTTGCGGTCCTATATTAGATTTTTCGGTTTTGTTTTCTTTAACATCGGAGTGTTTTCCGCCCTCTGCTATATGGCTAGCCATTCACTACGAAGCCTCCTTTATCAAAAATCCAAAGTCATAAAACATGTGATTAAGTATGGAGCCTGCACATAATGTTTTCGCGTTCGGCTTAAGACAACTATTATGGTTAGTCAAAAGTGAAACCGTATGTCGATTATGGCGAAGTTCTCTGCACTCCATGCACACTAACCCAGAACGCAATTCTACATAAAGCTTATGGATTATCTTAGTACAAATTTTATAAAATACCAGACCCTCACAAAAACACCCCCACCTCACGTCGACCTCGGACAGAACCGCTCGAGCCCGAGCAACCCCGCAACCCCCGCGATGCTGATCCCATAAAAGACCGCCTTCGCCCCCGCAACCCTTAGTATCGCCTCAAGCGTCCCGTTAACAGCCGTCGTCCCCGTAACAAGCGCCAGATCGCACCACCGCAGCACCTCTTCCGCATCCTTGACCCCATCCAGCACGACAGCACCGAACTTCTCCCGCCCAACATTTTCCACATCAAGATCCAGTATCTTAAGTTCACCCCGCTCAGAGCAGCGTCGTGCATGAACTGGCTGGAATCCGACCAGTGCGATCCTCGCCCCCCGGTGCCCCTCCAGAAGCTTGAGCAGGTCCAGACCGCACTCAGCAGGACCTTTGTCCTTGCAGTGAACGCTTCCCTCGATCATCTTGAGATGCCGCATCACTGCATTCAGTGTTGCAACAAAGATCGCTCTCCTGTAGTTGTTGTTGAGTTCCATAGCGAGGACGTCCTGAAGCGTCCCCTTAAAGTCGCCATACATGTCTGTGAACGCCTGTCCGAAACTGCCCGCAAACTCAGCCTGCATCAGCCGCTCGACACCTTTCAGTATTGGAAAGTCCTCGCTCTCAGGATTGCCCATAGCCTCTTCCGAAGTCAGTGGCTTCGCTCTGATAACCACGGTCTCGTCCAGCAGATCGTTCTCTGCCACAATCCTCTCAAATTTCTCTCTTATCACAGTGTACATCTCAGAAAGCCCCTGGACGCCTTCTCTCTAAAAAAAGGTTGGCGATGTGAACGATTTTATAGCTCGTCCACATCAATCCTACTCTAAGCCATCTTCTTGATCTTATCGAAGAGCTGCTGCATCGTGTCCTCGTTACTCTTCGTAAACGAAAACGGCGAGTCAGTGAACCCTTCGAAGTAGACTGGCACGTTATCCAGCCGGTAGAACGTGCCTGAGCATTCCATCGCATCGATGACGCCTGGCAGCACCACGTCAGATGCAATCGTTGTCGGGCACGGCGCAATATCGAGGCAGACGAGCGGTATCTCGCAGAGATATGTTGCAGGGTCTGCCGGGATGTGGCAGACAAGATCAGCGCACATCACGAATGCCGCGTCCACATCGCGGTCTCGCAGCACGTCCACCATCGTGTATTCGCCCGGATTGAATCTTGGGTAGCCCTTGGCAAAGTCGAGTCCGAACGGGTAGCCGTACAGGTAGGATGCGATCTGGTTGAAGCCGGCGACGTTGCAGTGACCTCTGAGGGCACCTATCGAGAACTTTGTGTGGTTG
>JAYEFS010000390.1:0-8905 GCA_034658695.1 Methanobacteriota archaeon
CATACCTTTGCGTCTCCGCGACTTTGCGCCTTTGCGTTAAACTATAAAATGATAACGCAAAGGCGCAAAGATTGAAAATCCACACCCTTCAGCATCTTTTGAAAACCACAGAATCAATCAGAATCAGGAATTTTTGAAACTCAGTCGCCTGTCGGTAAACTGGATGAGGAATTCATTCGAAAGGCGATTCGAATATGTCAAGAAGAAGTCGGTCAAACAGAATATCAACAGCGCACTTAAGGAACTTGATGACAAAGGATTGATCGAGTGTCTGACGCCAGAGAAGATCATATAGGAGAAATATGTTTTGACTGATATTGGGAATGATGTTTTGAATAAATTGGATGAGAAATATTTTTAGTTATATTCAAGAGGTCCCTGATGAGATTGCTGTTTACAACTGACCTGCATGGAAGCCAGTGGAAATATGACCGATTGTTCGAGGTAGCAGACGAGTTCCATGCAGATGTGGTCATCAATGGTGGTGACATGCTGCCCGGGAACGGTGAACCATTCAGGCAGGGCGAATTCATCACCGACTACCTTGACAATCACTTTGCACGATTTAACTCCGCCGGGATCTATTATCTCTGTTATCCGGGAAATGACGATCTTAAAATCTTTGATCAACTCTTTGAGGATACTTGTGATAAGTATTCCAACGTATTCTGTCTGGCACAACGCAAATTTGAGCTCGGAGGGTACGAATTCGTAGGAATGAACTGGGTAGTTGATTATCCGTTCCGGCTCAAGGACCGATGCAGGATGGATACCGATGATTATATTTTCCAGGAGCAGTTTGGAAAAGGACTGTTATCCACACCGGATGGATGGCGAGAGATAGATGACTGGTTTACCCATGCAAAAATGCTCCCAACGATAGAGGAGGAACTTGATCGACTGGTACGCCCGGAGGGTATGGCAAAGAGTATATACGTACTCCATACACCCCCATACAGGCTGGGATTGGATAGATGCTATGACGGTGCGGAAGTGGGGTCAAAAGCGGTATACAACTTTTTGAAAAAATATCAGCCAAAGCTCTCCCTCCACGGTCACATCCACGAGTCTCCTGAGGTTACCGGACGATGGTATGCAAAACTCGGCGGAACGATATGCATCCAGCCCGGTCAACTTGATGAGTTTACGTATGTTACAATTGACCTGTCCACCATGAAGTTTGATAGGTGGATAAGATCAATGAGCAATGACCTCGCATTTAAAGGGCAATCAGGAGCATGTTAGTATATGGAAATACCGTTATTAAATGACATCGTCATCATATTCGGACTATCCATCGCTGTACTCTTCATATTCCATCTGATCCGGGTACCCGCGATTGTGGGATTTCTCTTAACCGGGATACTGGCAGGACCTCACGGACTGGGGCTTATAAAAGATGCCCATCAAGTCGAAATTTTAGCTGAGATCGGGGTTGTACTTCTGCTCTTTGCGATCGGACTCGAGTTCTCATTAAAACGCATGTCAGAGATCAAGAGATCGATCCTGCTTGGCGGCTCGCTTCAGGTATTGCTAACCATCGGGGCTGTTTTTGTAATAGCCACGCAAACCGGTCTTGCATTGGGTGAATCGGTCTTTATGGGATTTCTTATAGCACTCAGCAGTACAGCAATCGTGCTCAAGCTTATTCAGGAACGAGCTGAAATTGACAGCCCCCACGGGCAGGCGACTCTCGCTATCCTGCTCTTCCAGGATGTTATCATCGTTCCGATGATGCTATTTACACCCATACTGGCTGGAGCAACCGGTAATCTGGGTGAGTCCCTCTTAATCCTTGTGGCGAAAGGAACCGGAATCATCCTGCTGGTGGCAGTTGGTGCCAAATGGATCGTGCCGCAGGCGTTGTATCAGATCACAAGGACGCGGAGCCGGGAAATGTTCCTGCTGAGCGTTTTTATGATCTGTCTCGTAGTTGTGTGGCTGACATCCAGTCTGGGACTCTCCCTCGCACTGGGTGCATTTCTGGCAGGATTGGTCATCTCCCAATCAGAATACAGCCATCATGCGCTCGGTAATGTTTTGCCATTCCGCGATGTCTTTATGAGCTTCTTTTTCGTATCGATCGGGATGCTCTTAGATCTAGATTTTCTTTTTCAGCAGCCCGGACTCATTGTACTGATTGCCCTCTCTCTTCTGGCATTAAAAGCAATCATTGCTTGCGCTGTTGCTTTTTTACTCGGATTCCCACTCCGCACTGCGATTTTGGTCGGGCTTGCACTCAGTCAGGTCGGTGAATTTTCTTTCATCCTCTCAAGGACCGGCGTTGAACATGGTTTGCTTGCCGGGTATACCTACCAGTTTTTCCTGACCGTATCTGTACTGACAATGGCGGTGACCCCGTTTATCATAGCGCTGGCGCCTCGCATTGCGGACGGCGCACTGCGGTTGCCACTGCCGGGAATATTAAAATCAGGCTGGCATCCCGTGCATAAGGTAGACCATGTTCGCAAACATGATCACTTAATCATCATTGGCTTTGGAGTGAACGGCAGAAATGTGGCACGAGCCGCCAGAATATCGGGCATCCCCTACACGATCCTTGAAATGGACCCCGACATAGTGGTGGCTGAACAAGCAAATGGCGAACCGATTTATTATGGCGATGCAACTTATGAGGCAGTATTTCATCATGCGGACATCAAGGACGCAAGAATTGTGGTTGTCGCCATCTCAGACCCCGCTGCAACCCGCAGAATCACCGCAATATCCCGGAGACTCAACCCAAAGGTCCATATCATTGTAAGAACGCACTATCTTCAGGAAATGAAGCCCCTGTACGAATTAGGGGCTGACGACGTCATTCCGGAGGAGTTTGAGACCTCTGTGGAGATATTCACCCGAGTTCTGGTGAAATACCTCGTACCCAGAGACGAGATTGAGAGCTTCATAGCTGTTGTGCGGTCAGATGGTTACGAGATGTTTCGAAGCCTTTCAAAAGAGCCGGCATCTTTTCCGGGCTTGGAACGTCATCTTCCCGACGTCGAGATCGTCACGCTGCGGGTTTTCAAGCGTGCGCCCGCGGTTGGAAAGACGTTGGCTCAGATCGGGCTTCGGAAGAAGTATGGTGTCACAGTGCTTGCGGTACGCCGGAACTCGCAGATGCTCTCCAATCCGGATGGGGGCATGCGCCTCTGTGCCAGCGATCTGCTTGTTGTAATCGGACTGCCGGACAAGATTGCAGAGGCTATGGATTTATTCAATGACCCGGAAGACGATGCGGTAACTGGTGTATGACGTAGGATGATGGATTTGGACGAATCCATCAGCGGACACGAGAAAATCGCCCACAGTAGACGCTTACGAAACATTTAATACGATGAGGTACGTATGATTGCCGCATAAGGCGCGGTGATTCCGTAGAATCGCCGGAGGTGGTACAATGAGAGTGATACTCTGTATACTGACACTGACATGCATGGCTATTCTGGCTACCAGTTCTCTTCTCAGCGCAGCGGATGATGCCCCCACATCTTCGGTCTCTGACCCCAAAAACGACCTGGTTTACATTTATAGTCTGCTTCCAGTGCCTCCTGAGAAATACATCGGCTACGTAGATGTCATCGCTTGTGAGGCTGAGAAGACTGTGGATTCGTTGAACTTTCGTATCAGTGCAAACAGCAGCATACCACAACTTAGTGATACTGTGTTCTGGACGATCTTACTGGATGAAAACAACGATCCGTCGGATAACTGTCTCGATCACCCCACTATGGGTGTTGACACGATGTACACGGTCATTTACGGTTCATCGACAGGAAGCTGGAAGATCGAGCGTGCAACTTACGAGCCAGAGGGCTGGTGGAGAGTAAGACCCACGGATGCAACATGGGGATTGACTTCCTCCGTACTCGTTGTTCATATCTCAATACCACTCGCCGAGCTTGGGGAACTGGGTGATGTCGTACCATGGAAGGTTATGACAGAGACATTCAATGGCGCAACTATTGGCGATTTGGCTCCGGAGGCGAGACTGGCTTATCTGGGCGACTTAGCCCCGGAACCGGAGATCTACAATCCCGACAATGGGTCATGGATCTCTGGCGCTACCGGTATCGGGGCTGTGGAGGTTTGGGATGCGGGCGATATAGCATCCACCTCTTTTGAGTATTCTTCGGACGGAGGGGAGACATGGCATTACATATCGCGGGATTACGGCGGCGATGCAAATACGTATCCTTGTGAAAGTTATGACGCGAGCCGGGATGGCTGGGGCACGGTCTGGGGCACAACCGGTCTGGCTGAAGGCTGGTATTGCATCAGGGCGACGATGACTGATCTCCTGGGACAACCCGGACAAAGCCAGATCATGGTTTATCTGGACCCGATGCCGCCCACGCAAACGATTCTCCAACCCGGCTTTGACCAGATGGTGAGTGGCACCACCGCAATCACTGCTGGTGGCTGGGATCTGGGTATCGGCGGCGTAGTATTCTCCGTATTCGAGGTGAATGCGTTGTCAGGGATAGAGAAGAATGTTCCCCACACTCCGCAGGGATATGGTTGTTTGCCGGCATCCGCTGCCGCATCTTTTCTGTGGCTGGACAACTACACAAATGAAGCGGGTGAAAAGCCCTTCGACGACGTAGTTCCCGAAGGACTGGAAGAGCCTGAGAAGATTACGGAAAAGTTGAACGAGATGTTCAAAACGGATAACAGAGACCCGGCGGGTAGTATAGGGACGCATCTTACATCAGACGTTGAGGCGGTTTCCGGATTGAAGAATTATATAAAAGAGCGGAAAGATGCAGGCATGAAGGGGGATTTCGTTGTCAAGGCTTTTGGCAGGAAGAAAACGGCTACTTATGATACGCTGCCTGCAAATACGGATTGGGTACAATTCTACAGGACGATGCTTCCGCACGAAGATATCCTGCTCCTTCTGCAAGGAACGAAGAAGAATGGCGGTTACTGGGGGCATGCAGTCACAGCAAACAGTTTTCGACCATCATTCATGCTGCTCTGGACTTCGGACGGGTGTATCTGGGAACCGGTACCGCCATATACTATCGATTTTATGGATCATAACGACGATACCGGCTACAGAGAGGTGGAGATGGACCGGGAGGGAAATATAACTGGACTCGAAGAATATTACGATGAACTTTCGAAGAACGATCAAAATATCAGTGGGATGATCGTAGTCTCTCCAAAAACAAGCTATGAAAAGTTATTGGATGCGCTGAAAGAGAACCGGACCACCCCCTGTGACTGGAGACCGGTCGGCTACTCTAAATTGCCCGTCGAAATCGTTACAATCCCGTTTCCGGTCTTCGTCTCTGAGTGGGATACAACGAACGTTGTGGACGGAAGTTATCTACTGAAGTCTACAGCGATCAACAGAGCAGGTAATTCTGCATCAGACATAACTTGGATAACTGTGGATAATAGTGCCCCCTGCACAACCAAGACGATAGGTACGCCGAAATACAAAGAGGGGTATTATTTGACCCCGGACACCGAGATTACGTTAAGCGCCAACGACGGTTGCGGAATCGGCGTTGATTCGATCTATTATCGGATATGGAACAATGGAACATGGAGTGACTGGACGAGGCAGCACTGTGCGCCGGTAGTGGTTACCGGGACTACCGGAACCATGTCCCGGAGTTTTGCAGATATAAGCTGTTCCGTAAGTTTCACGCTTCTCGGGATGTGTATACATCATATCGAGTATTACGCAACCGATCTACTCAATAACACGGAAGATGTGCAGAGCCAAACTCATATTGTGGACAACGAAGCGCCGGTTACGGTAAAGACGGTCGGATATCCGGGTTATGCTATGAATGCCACAGTCTTCGGAGAGGAGAGGCTGGTTACGGTGATCACGAACGAGACACTCATCGCTTTGAATGCGTCTGACGATTGTTGCAGGATAAAGAGCATTACTTTGAGGAACAACGACACCACGAAGAGATATCATGTCAAGATGATCTTTAAAAAAGATGGGACTAGATCGTATTCCGGACATATTATCAAACCAAATAAATCCTCGAAATTTAATCCCATTTTTAGTGGCAAAAAGGTTAGTGTGACGATATCCGAATACATTGGTAGGAAACGCATACTTGTTGTTCTGGAGTTCGAGCTCACTTGCCAGCATCTTGGACTTATCGCTGTACTTGGGGGTGGAAAGTACGAGTACGATGAGAAGAGTGGGTGCTACAGACCTAATACAAGTGCAGGTCCCCCGTCCCCCTTTAGAATCGATGATCTGCTTTTGGAGGAGTTCTGTTTGAAGAAGTGCTCAAATAATAGCGAAGTAACGTGCTGGTCGGGTGTGGCTTCCACGAGATATCCGGACTACTACGAGGGCACTGGATCCTGGACGCCAAACGAATATTCAAAGCCATTTACATTGGACGGAAATGGCATTCACCTTCTCGGATATTACAGTCTGGATAATCTCGGAAATACTGAGGAAGTGAACACAACAGAGGGAATAAACAGCGAGATATTCTTTTTAACAGAGCAATCGCTCGAGCCGTTCTTTGTGACACCTTCCAACGACTCTCTCGTCTACGGCAACGTCACGCTCCGGGCAGGGGAGGCGAGCGGGAGTAGGGTGAGCCATGCCAGATTCTCGTATTCAACAGACGGCGTGAACTGGACGTACATAAGTGTCGATTGCGATGGGAGCGAGCCAACAGTCGGAGGAGAGCTTGCCCGGGCATCGGACTGGGGAGATGGATGGAGTGTCTACTGGGACACTTCAGATATGGAAGAAGGGCTGTATCACATCAGAGTGGAGATGTACGGTCTGGAAGGGATAGGGGCTGCGCAGATATCCGTTTATCTGGACCCGACACCACCCATGCCGGAGATACGCACGCCTCTGGACGAGGATGTGGTCTGTGGTTCCGTACAACTGAGTACATACTCTGCTGACGAGGACATCAGCCGGGTTCTGTGGGAATACTCAAACAAGACGCAGTACTACGAGAAAGATATTGAGAAGAAGATCCAGTTCCATTACTGCCAAAACATTGACGGCAGGAACCTGAGTGAGGTGTGCTGTGGACCAACATCAGCAGCAAGCTGTCTCAAATACTGGGCTACGCACGGATATTCGAGTATTACGGGAAACGGAACGATCAACCAGTCTCAACTGGTCAACAGATTGGCGAGATTGATGAAGACCGATGAGAATGGCACCACTGATTCCAATTTCAAGAAAGGAATCGAGGATTACCTGAATGAGCGTGGATGCGGGTGCAACAATCCGCACGGTCTCAGGGTTGGTGTTGAGACGAACAAGAGCAGACTGACCTTTGCAAGGTACAGAGATGAGCTTGAGGCAGACCGGGAGGACGTGTTATGGGGCTACGAGTGGAATTATAATAATAATAATAATAATAATAATAATAATAATAATACCACCGGTCACTGGGTCGTTGGCAAATCGGTCAATAATACGAGAAGAGCAGATTATAGCCATGGAGTGGACATTATGTGCCCGACGTTTGGGAATGTAAGCAATGTGAGTATGTATGACAATGGCACGCTCTACCGCCCCGATGTCATGGGTCGCTGGCGGTACCCCTCGATAATGGTTACGGTATCAGAGAAAGGGTCGTATGAGAGTCCCGTATGGGTGGAGATCGCGAATGTGACAGATCCTGCCGGAGGCTGGGCTGCAACATGGGACACAACCGACATCGCGGATGGGTATTACTTTATCAGGGCAACAGCTGTCGATCGGGCAGGAAACGAGGGCATGGATACGATGGTTGTTCGGGTGGATAATGCTGCGCTGCCGCCGAAAGGCGATCTCAACGGGGACGGCGAGATCACGGCTGCGGACGCGGTGATTGCGCTTGCAATCGCAGCCGGAAGCTACCCGTTCGATGCTCTCGCGGATGTGAGCGGCGATGGGCAGGTCACCTCGCTCGATGCGCTGATGATACTGCAGGCTGCGGGCAGCGCAATCAATATATGATCTGGCGAAATTTGCACAGTCGTGCAGCCATGAGGCGACACGCCACCAAAAGCAGACCTCGGGCCGCGACAACCAGATCACCCCCGACGCCGTGGGTCACGCTGCATGCGGCGATGCAGGTGGCATCACCTCGCTCGATGCACTGATGATCCTGCAGGCTGTGGTCGGGCCAGAATTGTACAAATCAAGACACTGCCCGCCGCGCACGAAACAGAATATCCCCTGCCCTCGCACGCCTGACAACGCTCCTGAGAATGTTCGTTGTCCCCACGAGATTGTGAGAGTTCATATCGAGTACCATAACACTCGCATCCATTCCGGCAACGATCGCCCCGCAGTTCAGACCGAGCGCAACCGCGCCTGCCCGTGTACACATCCCGAAGACCTGCTGCTCGCTCAACGAAAATAGCGACGATAGGAATCGCATCTCAGCAAACATATCAACTGAATTGAACATCACGTTATCAGTGCCGGCAGCAACCGGAATTCCGGCGGCGAGCATCTCCTCAACGGGCGGAAGACCAACTCCGGTCAACAGATTCGATTGCGAGCAGACAACAACAGGAATGCTCTGGTCAACGACCGCACGCAGATCATCGGGTGACGCATGTGTCAGATGGATCAGGAGGTCGGGGTCCAGCTCCAGCGCGTCCTTGATATCTGTGGAATCGAGTTCTCCTGCATGGATTGCGAAGATCCCTCCTCGTTCGTGTGTGCGCATGGCGATTGCTTCTGCGACCCCTTCCACATAGTCGTTGGTGCTGCTGATCCCGATGCCGTCAGCCAGTCCAAGGATCGAATCGATCTCATCCACGTTCTCAGGGGGGTGGGGTCTGGCAAAAATCGTTGCGGCAACAGAGACTCCATCGATTGCGCGCAGGAGCGCCTGCACCCCCTCCATGCCACCCTCTCTGAAATCCACAAACGCGCACGTCCCGGTCGCAG
>JAYEFS010000391.1:0-8873 GCA_034658695.1 Methanobacteriota archaeon
CACGGTACAAGAAAAACCAGTAGCAATCGGTTCAATCCAATTGGAAAGATGCTTTCGCTCCAGTACTAAAATGAAACAAAAATGGGACCAATTCAGTACGGGGTATACACATCCTTTCATCACCCTACCACTAAGCCACTGATCGGCAGAAGCGCGCAACAATCGGTTTCAACCGACCGATGCAATTCCCAGGTATCCTTTGCTGCAGCACCCTCGCCCTCACTCCTCCAGCGTTGAGACGTCCCCTATAGGAAGCCCGAGTTCCTTTGCCCGAAGCATCCTCCGCACGATCTTTCCGCTCCGGGTCTTTGGTAGCGTATCCACGATCTCGAACTCGCGCGGATACGCGTGCCCAGCAAGCTTTGTCTTCACAAACCGTTTTACATCCGACGCCAGCTCGTCGGACGGCTCATAACCCGGCGCAAGTACGACGAACGCCTTGATGATCTCGCCGCGCAGGGCGTCAGGCTTTCCGATGACGCCCGCCTCCAGAATTGCCGGATGCTCAATCAGCGCGGATTCAACCTCAAACGGTCCCACCCGCTCGCCTGACGTGTTGATCACATCATCCGCTCTTCCGATGAAGAGGAAATAGCCATCCTCGTGCTGCACAGCCCGATCGCCTGTGAGATACCAGTCGCCTGTGAAATACTCCCTGTACTTTGCGGGGTTCTTCCAGATCGTGAGCATCAGCGATGGAAAATCCGCAACGAGTGCAAGATTCCCCTCAACGCCACGGGCAACTTCACATCCGGAGTCGTCAACGATTGCCGCTTTTATTCCGGGTATCGGCTTTCCCATCCAGCCGGGCTTTATCGGAAGCGACGGATAATTGGCGATCAGAATGCCCCCTGTCTCGGTCTGCCAGAAGTTGTCATGAATCGGCAGCCCGAATGTTCTCACGCCCCAGTGCACAATCTCGGAATTCAAAGGCTCGCCGACGCTGCAGATGTGCCTGAGGCTGCTTAAGTCATGGCTCTTGTGCGCGTCAGGGGCTTGCGCAAGCAACCTGAACGCGGTGGGCGCGCTGTACCAGACATTCACACGATACTTCTCAATTACTGAGTACCAGACATCCGGATCGAATCTGCCGTCGTAAACTACAACCGACGCGCCGCACGAAAACGGACCGAGTATCCCGTAGGAGACGCCTGTGACCCAGCCCGGGTCTGCCGTGCACCAGTAGATATCGTCCTCGTGCAGGTCCAGCACCCATTCGGTTGTTACGTGCTGCTGCACGATTGCAAGGTGTCTGTGAACCACGCCCTTCGGCTTTCCAGTGGTTCCGGACGTGTATAGCATGAACGCGGGATCATCCGGCAGCATCTGCACAGTATCAAACGTCTCGGACGCGTTTTTCATCGCTTCCGTGTAACTGACCTCATCATCCGCAACATCGGAGCCATCGTCGCAATCGACGATGATCAGCCGTTCAAGGTCATTGAGATCGTCTTTTACCTGATACACCCGTTCCTTGAGGCTTGAATTGGTGATCAGGTATCGCGCGCCGCTGTCGTGCAGGCGGTCGTACAGCCCCTCGGGTCCAAATGCCGAGAACATGGTGCCTGCGATCGCGCCGGTCTTCAGGATTCCGAGAAAGCTGACATAAGTCTCCGGAACCCTCGGCAGGAATATAAATACGCGATCGCGCTTCTCGATTCCGAGGTCTGTTAATACGTTTGCAAACCTGTTCGAAAGGTGGGACATTTCGAGAAAAGTGTATTTCTCATCCCTGCCTGCACCCTGCCAGTATAAAGCGACCTTGTCCCTCCGCTGTGATCTGGCATGCCGATCCACTGCGTTGTACGCTGCATTCAGCTTACCGTCGAACCATTCGACTCGATCATACGCGCCCTCCCATTCAAAGGTCTCTGACATCTCGTCGTAGTCTCGCAGGTTTGGGCGCGGGACGACATTTGCCGGTTTTTTGATAATCTGTTCCATTTTATTCACACACCGTTTTTATAGGGGTATACCAGCAATATCTGCCATCCTGCTTATCGGTTTCCCGTGGGACAGGCACCCCGCACGCCGATCGATCAAAAGACATGCCGTAACACAGCCTCATCAAACCCAAAAGCGGATAATTTTATAAATAATGTGCTCATAGATGAATATATGAGCGCGCTTGAAAAAGTATTCGGGAGAACGGCGCAGATGATCGTTCTGGAGAATCTTATAAAGAACAGAGGCACATTTACGTACCTCTCAGGAATCGCAGAGGAGACCGGGCTTTCGCATTCGAGTGTCTCAAGGGTGATCGAACCGCTGCTCGCAATCAGGATCATCACCGAAAAGAAGGTGGGAAAACAGATTCGCACTTTCACACTGGACGAGGAGAATCCACTGACCACATTTTTACTTGATACATACGATGAACTAGCAAAGTTACTCCCCGATGACGACAATTGAGTGCGTGTCTACCCCATGATCGCTTTCATCCGTCTCGCAAGCATCATAATCCCAATGGCAACGATTGCCATCCCGATGTTTCTGATTGCGCCTACGTAAGGAACGTCTACGGCAAGCGCGACCATTATATACGTGGTGTGGATTAAGCAGCCAGCCAGGATTATGTACCAGCACTGTCTCCAATAGATCAGTTTCGTCGACCGGACTGCATAGATGCACGCATATATCCAGAATAGTTCGATTACGAGCCGTATTGCCAACTCCATGTCCATCGGATTGATAGCAGCAGTGCCAGCCATGAAGTGCTATTAATCGCCATGCCATATAATATCACATGCTAATCGAGACTGTTGTCTGGTATGTGCTTGTGCTTGTAATCGGCATAATAACGTTCCCCCTCGTCTCGACGGTCTGCAAAAACCTCGCTGATCACGGTTATTGTGTATCAAAAGTCGCCGGGCTGCTGCTTCTGACCTACCTGACATGGATTCTTTCATACCCCCTATCCTTCAACAGGAGCGCAATTCTGATAGCCGTGGCAGCAATCATGGTTGCGTCGTTGCTCTGCACCAAAAGCATGCCGCGCGTCAAAAAAGAGACCATCATCGGAAACGAAGTCCTGTTCTTGATCGTCTTCATGATTTTTCTTGTGATGCGAGCGCACAACCCGGAGATCACCGATTTTGGCGAAAAATACATGGATTTCGCATTTCTGAATGCGGTTATGCGAAGCAGCCACTTCCCGCCGCATGATCCATGGTTTTCCGGAGGATTGCTGGATTTTTACTATTATTTTGGATATCTGATCGTTGCCACGTTGAGCAAACTCTCAGGCGTGCCCGCAACCATCGCGTACAATCTCGGGCTGGTCTCATTCTCGGCGCTCGCAGCAAGCGCAGCTTTCGGAATCGGATATAATCTGACAAAGAAGGTTGGACCGGGAATATGGGCAGTTGTCTTCGTCGTATTCATCGCAAACCCATCCATCGTCTTTAATCTGGCAGAAAGTCTCCTGCACCCCCCCATAGCCATTCACGCGCAGATGTTCGGGTGCTGGGCGTCAACAAGGATCATACCCAATACGATCAACGAATTTCCGTACTTCAGTTTCATCTTCGGGGACATGCACCCGCATGTCATCTCAATTCCGTTCCAGTTACTTGCGTTGACGCTGATCTTGAATACCTGCAAATACAAACACAAACCCACAAATCGGGAGAATGCTGCCGAAATGATCCTCCTCGCGTTGGCAATCGGCGCATTATTTCTGATTAATGCGTGGGATTATCCGGCGTACCTGTTTCTCTTTATAATTGCGGTTCTGATCCGGCAATACTACATCGCTCGCATCAGAGACGCACTGGTGCCGATCATGGTTGTTTCGATTCTGAGCATCCTTCTATACGCCCCGTTCTACATGGATTTTCAGGGAACCGGTGCATCCGGAATCGGGATCGGAATCGTGCAACAACAGACGTCACTCCTCAATTTCGTCGAGATATTTGCGCTCTTCTTATTCTTGATGTTTTCATTCCTGTTTCTGCACTCAAACTTTGATAGAAGGTATATGCTCGCGTTAATCCCGATAACTCTCCTTTCGCTGCTGATCTTTCAGACATTGCTCATAATCGTTCCGATGATTTTGCTATGCGTCTATCTATTCAGATATGGTATAAAAGAGGTGGAAAGGACCGAAAGGGAAGAAGAGGCAGAGAAAACCGAGAATAGCCGATTCGTTCTGATTCTTATACTGACCGGCGCGCTGCTCGCCCTCTTCTGTGAGGTCTTCTACCTCGATGACAACCTTGGCGCGCCAAACGAGCGCATGAACACCGTCTTCAAGTTGTATCTTCAGATATGGATTCTATGGGGGATCGCATCCGGATACTGCGTATATCCCATCAAGTCCGTGCTGAAACGCATCAGTCGCACTGTTGGAACTGGGTGGAATGTTCTATTTTGCATACTCTTAATCTCCTGCTGTATATATCCGTTTACTGCCACATCCGAGCTGATCGGGTTTCATCACAACCCGCCGACACTGAACGGAATTGCGTATCTGAACGGATCAGATGGCGCGGATCGGGGGGACTATCTGGCGATTATGTGGATTCGCAGGGAAATTGCGGGAACGCCGGCAATCGTGGAGGCGCCAGGAAACTGCTATTCCACGGATTCGAGAATTTCGGCATTCACCGGTCTTCCGACTATAATCGGCTGGCGCGGGCATGAATTGATGTGGCGCGGGCAGGATAGCTGGTGCAAGATAAGCACCAGAACAGATGCCGTGAACACAATATATGACACACAGAGTATGCAACTTGCAATCGATTTACTGAATAAATATAATATTAGTTATATCTACATTGGATCGACCGAACGTGCACGCTATGGCAGGGGTGTGGACAAGTTCGAGGACGAGGATTACTTCGAGTGCGTGTATCTGGGGCGGAGTCGGATATACCGGGTGAAGGGGTGCTCATGAAAAAGTATTTCAGTGAGCAGTATACAATAAAAACTTGGTGATCACGATGCATGATGAACGAGTAATGGAACGTGTGGAGACTGGTATACCCGGATATGATGAGCTACTTGGAGGCGGTTTCTTTAAGGGGTCCGTGAATGTGGTTATCGGTGGGACCGGCACCGGCAAAACGGTTTTCGGTGGAGAATTCATACACGAAGGTGCTAAACATGGTAAGAAGGGGATGGTCGTCCTCACATCAGAGGAGACCGAATGTGTACGGCGAGAGTGGTACACATCATTCGGCTGGGATTTCTGGAAACTCGAGGCGGAAGGAAACGTAACCTTTGTAGATATAGCGGATCCGAATCTGCGGTTGCAGAAGACCGTGGAGATTGCGCCGGATGAACTGATCAAGAGCTTCAAGAAACTGCTCGAAAACAAAATAGAGAGTGTAAATCCGGATTTAATCTTCATTGACTCGCTTGAAGCACTGTTTCTGGCTATAGATTCGAAGTATCGGCTGAAGAGTATGGTGGATGATGTCTTCAATGTCCTGCGAAAGTCTCCTGCCACATGCATCATCGCAACCGGTGTGATCTACGGCGTGGATGAGATCATTGCGTACAGCGCTGACTCGATCACAAACGTAGGCATGGTGCGTGTGGGTAACAACCTTCAGCGCTCTGTTCATGTGGTGAAACACCGTGGCTCGGCTATCGTCAATCAGGTACGTGTTCTGCAGCTATCAGACAACGGTATCGATGTGCTCTCACAATCGCCGTATCTTGAGTTCTGAAAGCCCAAATCCACAAGCTAAAAGAGGTTCAACACTTCAACGCCACCGAGTGTGATACTTGTTACGACGACTCCTGCGAGCATAACCCCCGAAAGAATCGCAACAAACGCGTGTCTGAACTGTATCCCAAACACAAAGGCTGCTGCGCATCCGGTCCATGCGCCCGTAACTGGCAGAGGGATCGCAACAAATACAAGGAGCGCGATTGTTCCGTATTTTTCGAATTTTGCGTTGTGCCGGTGGTATGTGCGCGTAAAGAGCCACCTGAAGAAGACGTCCCAGAAAACCCATCGCCGCAGATAACCGGAGACTGTTTCAAGAAAGAGCAGGAGCGGAATGACCGGCAGCATGTTCCCGATCACTGCGAGCGCGTATGCAGTCCACGGATCCATCCCATACACTCCAATAGCCACTGGAATTGCCCCACGCAGTTCTGCGATCGGCATCGCAGCGATCAGGACGGTTGCAACTGGTGGTGGTACTGATCCGAAGAGTCCGACGATAAAATCGATCATACTTTTGATATTGGTTCGGTGCGTAATCAAATCATCGTTTTGATCGGCTATTTCTATAAATGAACGTGTTTATACTCCACACCGCCGCAACTTGAGATTTTCAATAATGAAAAACAATAGCCACATAGCCCACAGAGTTTTCCCGACCGCACATTGCTCACAAATTTCATCTTAAAACCTGTTACATCTCTCTGTGACCCTATATCCATTGTTTTATCCAAGATACTGTTATGAATATGCACAATAATCGATTAAAAGTACTGGCACTGAATGAACGAGATTGCTTTTGTGCGTGGTGGCGTGGAGTGAGTTTTGGTAAATAACCGATGTGACTGGTCGTTTGAACACCTTCACGCGAGATATCAGAGAACCCGAGATTTCTATGTCACTCTTGTGTAATCTCGTGGTTTTTTTTGCCTCAGCTAAACACATGCCCGGAAAATAATAAAGTGCCGTTGCATTCAGAAAGACTTATGCCTGCTCTGCCATCAATGAAGAATAATATCTCTCACATCTGACTAAAAATCGCTCAACACCACTCTAATCATGGATTACGATGTCGTCGTGGTCGGAGCCGGTCCTGCCGGCTGTCTGGCAGCGAAATACGCCGCAAAAAACGGGGCGAAGACGCTCATAATTGAAGAGCATGCATCCATTGGGTCGCCTGTGCAGTGTGCGGGACTGCTGAGCACAAAAGCGATCGATGCATGCGAGGTCAGTCCCGACAAGCGTTTTCATCCGATAACAGGTGCGTTCGTCTATGCACCTGACGGACGGCGGATCGGAATATCCGGAGGTGGGATCAAGGCGTACGTGGTCGATCGCAGGCTATTTGACCGCACGCTCGCAGAGAATGCGCTCAGGTCCGGCGCAGAGATTCTCATGCGGACGCGGGCGTGCGGCATTGCGACTCGTGGCAACAAGAGAATTCTTCACGTCACAATCGAGGGCGAGCCTGATAAGATTGAGGCGGACGTTGTAATCGGCGCAGACGGGATTCAGAGCAGCATTGCACGCTGGGCAGGTCTTGGAACATTCGAGAGGGTCCTTTGCGGCGCACAGGTGAACACGGTCTACGACTTCGATTGTTGCGACTGTGTGGAGATATTTCCTGGATCGTGTGCGCCCGGGTTCTTTGCTTGGGCGATTCCGTATCATGAGAGTGCACGCATCGGGCTTGCGGTCAGACCGACAGTGACGACGGGATCGGATCCCGGACCGGAATCGAGATTGATATCACAATCACAATCACAATCACAATCAGGGTCTGCATGCTGGCACCTGAAGCGGCTACTCTCTGAGCACCGGGTCGTCTCCCGGAAGTGCCGATCAGGCATGACCGGTCTCGTGATGGGTGGGATTCCGATCGGCGTTTTGCAGAGAACGGCGGCAGACTCCGTGCTGATTACGGGTGACTCGGCAGGGCAGGTCAAGCCGACATCGGGCGGAGGCGTGTATCCCGGGGCGGTCTGTGCGAAGATTGCGGGGCGAGTTGCCGCAGATGCAATTAGGGATGGGGATACGTCCACAAGGCGGCTTTCTGAGTATGATAAGCTCTGGAGAGTTGAGATCGGGCGAGAACTTGCGATCGGAAAGAGGATCAACGAGTGGATGGCACGCCTTGGCGACTCCGGGATCAACCGGCTGATTAAGGTGCTGGACGACGACGAGCTGCTGGACATGATCACGAGGTACGGGGATATGGATTACCCGTCAGTTGTTCTGCGGAAGCTTCTGATGAATACGAAGAGCGTCGGCGCTCTTTTGAAGCTGGCTCCAATCTGTCGCAGGTGAGATTGTGTGGGTGACTTTCGCCCACCACAAGTAGCGCGGCTTCCTGATTCACAGCGATTGCTCAGCAACCATCTCCACAGGCGTTAATTCCCCACAGTCCGTGGGTATATGTCTGTTCAAGATAATGGGCGCCTCAGAAGGCAGCATTTCGTAGAATTTTATATCGCAACAAGTCTAATCTTTAATAATTGCAGGCACCCGTATTGCAGGCACCCGTATTTCCAGAGCATCCTCCACTGCACGCACATGATGTCTGGATATTAAACTGGCTCGGCTGTATAATCGTCCAGTCGACCTTCGTTCCGTCCTTGTTATACAGCGTCACACGCAGCGGTGTTTCGGAGAGCTCGGACTGCATGGCATCTACCATGAGGTATGCCGGGTCTCCGACATTTATATCCATATCCTTTTTTGTCTTGCCAAAGAAGAGCCGCTTCTTTGACGCCTTCTGCTCTACCACTATGTTATTCCAGGTCTTACCTTCGTTGATCGCTATGATCTCGCAGGGGATTCTTTTTTCAGTCATGATCGGGATGTTTTAACACATTTTATTTGGTCAGTCTCACGGCACTCGTCCGCCTGAGAGCTGCAATAGCTACTGTTTCATGGGTTTCTGGTTCATCACAAAGCACCATCCTTTTGATATTACTTAAGATTGTTTGCCAAAACCAGCAGTTCTGCTGACAAAAGAGCCGGATATTCCGGAACGCGTTACTTCAACCAAAACTACCACAAATGCCCACTCTGAATCGCCACCACCTCTAAGATAGGGTGATGAAAGGATGTGTATACCCCGTACTGAATTGGTCCCATTTTTGTTTCATTTTAGTACTGGAGCGAAAGCATCTTTCCAATTGGATTGAACCGATTGCTACTGGTTTTTCTTGCA
>JAYEFS010000392.1:0-1968 GCA_034658695.1 Methanobacteriota archaeon
GAACGAGAGAGCTTGCGCCTGCGCCGCGGCGATCCGGAAACACGATGAGATGTTAATCGTGTCACACATCGATGCCGACGGATTGACCGCTGCAGCGATCGCGTCCCATGCGCTCGAACGATCTGGGATTACTCACACTGTCAGATTCGTGAAACAACTGGACACAAATATTATTGGTGAGGTCGCTGATGCGAATATCCCGACCATCTTTACAGACCTCGGCAGTGGGATGCTCTCTGATATGCCGCATGACCTGGATATCGTGGTTGCTGACCACCACCAGATCGATCCAAACGGAGATCTCGAGCATCACCTGAACCCGCATCTCTTCGGAATCGACGGCTCAACCGAGATGAGCGGGGCAGGGTGCGCGTACATGATTGCTCAATCGCTCGGCGAGAACACCGGTAACGCAGATACCACTGGCACCTCTGATAACGCAGGAAACACGGACCTGACCAGTCTTGCGATCGTGGGCGCTGTCGGTGACCTGCAGGCAAGAAGATTCGGAAAACTGGTCGGATGCAACAGGAAAATTTTGAAGCGTGGCAGAGATTGCGGAGTTCTGGAATACGGAAAGGATCTTTCGTTCTTTGGGAAGCAGACACGTGAGGTCTTCAAGTTACTGATGTACTCGTCTGACCCATACCTCCCGGGACTGACAGGAAACGAGGGTGCAAGCATCGGATTCTTGAAGAATCTCGGCATAGAATTCAAGGGAGAGCGGTGGAAACGCTGGATCGACCTGAGCGAAGAAGAGAAGCAGAAGGTCGTCTCGTCGCTGGTTCAGTTATGCATCTCAAAGCGGATGTCCCCGTACCATATCCACAGGCTGGTAACCGAGGTCTACCAGCTGAGCAGGGAACAGGAGGGAACCGAGATGCGGGATGCATCCGAATACGCCACTCTGCTCAACGCAACCGGACGATACGGCTCTGCCGAGGTTGGTCTCGCTGTATGCCTCGGCGACAGGGACAAAAAACTGGCAGAAGCACACAATTTGCTCAAAAAGCACCGGAAACACCTTGTGGATGGCTTAAAACTCGTTAGGGATCGGGGCATAACTGAATTGGATCACGTTCAGTACTTTGATGCCGGAAGTTCGATCAAGGACACAATCGTCGGAATCGTTGCAGGCATGAGCCTGACAAACTCCGGAAATCGGAATATGCCGATCTTTGCGTTTGCAAATAGCGATGATGGACTCAAGGTCTCTGCACGCGGGACGCAGGGATTAATCAAGCAGGGACTGAATCTTGCTGATGCGATCGGGGAGTGCGCCGCAAAGGTTGGCGGAACCGGAGGTGGGCACAACATCGCAGCAGGAGCAACGATACCGTCCGGAACAAAGGACGAGTTTCTCGAACTGATTGATGCGGCAGTTGGAGAACAACTCTCCGCAGGGAAGTGATACAGAATGGATGCGCTATATCTATTGGATTGCTACATTACAGATTTTGAAGCAACGGTTGAGGATGTAACTGAGGGACAGTTCGTAATTCTCGATAAAACTGCGTTCTACCCCGACTCCGGTGGACAGCCGCACGATCTCGGAGTTCTGATCAAGGACGGGCACGAATACCCGGTAGTCTACGTTCGGAAGATAGATGATGCGATCAGCCACGAGGTCACAACCACAGGTTCCGGACTTGCGGTGGGCGATCAGGTCACCGGAAGAATCGACTGGAACCGGCGATATCAATTCATGCGATCACATACCGCCTGCCATGTGCTGAGCGCAGCGATTCACAAGGAGACCGGTGCACTGATCACAGGAAACAGGATAGGCGATGCCAAAACAAGGGTGGATTTCAGTCTGAAGGATTTTGACAGGTCGCAAATCAAGTCGTTTGAAGAGAAAACAAACGAGATCATCGATTGTGAGATTCCGGTAGAAATAAAGATCCTTCCGAGAGAAGAAGCGCTCAAGATACCATCAATTGTGAAATTGAAGATGGAGCTTCCCGA
>JAYEFS010000393.1:0-1963 GCA_034658695.1 Methanobacteriota archaeon
GTTTACCAAGAACGTTATATGCCCGGTCTGCGGAGGATCGTGCGATGATATCCAGGTGGAGCTTGGAGATGGCAAGATCACTGTCAGGAATGCGTGCAAGATGGGCAACGCCAAGTTCCAGGAGGTTGTTAGCACCCACCGCCTGAGAGACCCTCTGATAAAAGAGAACGGCGAACTTACGAAGGCTGACTGGAAAGACGCAATCACAAAATCTGCTGAGATACTAACCGAGGCAGATCGACCCCTACTATTCCTTGGAAGCGAGACCTCGTGTGAGGCACAGGAGATCGGACTGCACATCGGAGAGTACCTCGGTGCCGCAGTGGACTCAAACGCAACAATCTGCCACGGTCCGACTGTCATGGGAATTCAGGAAGCGGGCATCGTCGGTGCGACCGCGGGACAGTCCAAGAACAGGACGAACCTCTCGATCTACTGGGGCTGCAACGCGCTTGAGTCGATGCCGAGGCACATGTCCAGATACGGCATCTTCCCGAGAGGCTACTGGACCAAACGCGGCAGGTTCGACCGGACTGTGATCTGTGTTGATCCGAGGAAGACGCCGACCGCGGAGGCATCGGATCTTCATGTGCAGTTGAATCCGAACAGCGACTACGACCTATTTAACGCACTCCAAACCATCTTAAACGGAAAAGAGCCACACCCAGCGGTTGCAAAGACCACCGGTGTGCCAGTCTCGGTCATGAAAGAGATGGTTGAGATGATGAAGGCGAGCAACTTCGGAACCGTCTATGTGGGACTCGGCGTTGGCTCGTCTTATGGTAAGCACAGGAACGTCGAGGCGGCATTGAATCTCATAAAGGAGCTTAACAACCACACGAAGTTCTCGATAGGTGCTCTTAGAGGTCACTGCAATGTTGCCGGCTTTAACCAGATCGCATCCTACCTGTACGGCTACCCGTTCGGTCTCGACTTTGCACGGGGCTACCCGAGGTTCAATCCGGGCGAGTACACGACGGTGGACGTTTTGCGAGACCGCGATGTGGACGCGGCGTTCGTGATGTGTGCTGATCTTGTCTGCCACATCCCGGCAGATCCTGCATCATACCTCTGTGAGATACCGCTTGTCTGTCTCGATATTGCGCCGTGCCCGACTACGATTGCGTCTGATGTTGTGCTGCCGGGTGTCATCGATGCGATGGAGTGTTCAGGAACGTTCTACCGGCTGGATAACGTGCCGGTCTACTTTGAAGGGTTCACTGACTCGCCGTTTTCGTTTACGAAGAGTAACGAAGACACGATGCAGCAGCTCTTTGATACGATCAAGAAGATGGCTTAGAGTAGGATTGATGTGGACGAGCTATAAAATCGTTCACATCGCCAACCTTTTTTTAGAGAGAAGGCGTCCAGGGGCTTTTTAAGATGTACACTGTGATAAGAGAGAAATTTGAGAGGATTGTGGCAGAGAACGATCTGCTGGACGAGACCGTGGTTATCAGAGCGAAGCCACTGACTCCGGAAGAGGCTATAGGCAATCCTGAGAGTGAGGACTTTCCGATCCTGAAAGGTGTCGAGCGGCTGATGCAGGCGGAGTTTGCAGGCAGCTTTGGTCAGGCGTTCACAGACATGTATGGTGACTTTGAGGGGACGCTTCAGGACGTTCTCGCTATGGAACTTAACAACAACTACCGGAGGGCGATCTTTGTTGCAACGCTGAATGCGGTGATGCGGCATCTCGAGATGATCGAGGGAAGCGTTCACTGCAAGGACAAAGGTCCTGCTGAGTGCGGTCTGGATCTGCTCGAGTTTCTTGAGGGGTACCGGGGGGTGAGGATCGCACTGGTTGGATTTCAGCCGGTTCATGCACGGCGCTGTTCTGAGCGGGGTGAACTCAGGATACTGGATCTTGATGTGGAAAATGTTGGGCGGGATAAGTTTGGTGTTGTTGTTCTGGATGGCGGTAAGGATGCGGAAGAGGCGCTTCGATGGTGCGATCTGGCGC
>JAYEFS010000394.1:0-1962 GCA_034658695.1 Methanobacteriota archaeon
TTCCATGTCAAAATCCCAGATAACACTGCCATATATCAAGAGCGAGTTCTGCCTGCTCATAGCAGTCATCCCGCAGACCTTCTTATCCCCGATATTTATATCATTCACAGGCGCAAAATTCGCATCAAGCCCGAGTCTTTTCAGACCAAGAACGATACCCCGTGACAAGACCTCGAAATTCTCATCCATATCATCCGAAACACGAAGATCTCTCTTGTCTATGCAGATGCCCCACGATGTTGCGCCCGGAACCATTAATCCGGCTCCGCCACCGGTTTCCCTCCTTTCGAGTGTTATTCCGAGTCTCTCGCACTCTGCAATGTCGCACTCCTCCTCGCAGCACTGATTCCTGCCTAAAGATAAAACGTAACCCGGGCACTCCTCCAGAAACACGGTATTGGGGCTTACTCCTTCAACCATCCCGTCCACGAGTGTTGAGTGTATGGAATTGCACCGTACGACTTCCTTTTCCTTTACCTCAAGATACCGCCATTTCTTTGTCATTTTCTATTCCTCGCCTGGTATTATCCATCTCTACATCGCCACGTGTTTTGCGGAACTCTTCACATCAAAATTTTTCCTGAACGATCCTCTCGAATTCTTCACAGAGTGCATCTCCATCCTTTTATACCTCCTCAAACCAGAGGTCATCGTCGATTTCAGACGTGGTTTCGATGAGCGTTATGAATTTTGAGCAGACTTTTCGGAGTTCTCCGACCAATGCACCGTCCAAATCCCTCGCAGAAGCGGTATAGTAATCGATTATTTCCCGGATCTGATATTCCATGTCTTTTCGAAATTCTTTGTGCATGCTCTCCGAAATTTTGTAATTTTCCCAGATTACACACAGAGACGTGATGTAGGCTTTCAAATCTTCTCTGATGCTCTTTATTCTCAACGAATCGTCTTTTCTGATGTTGTATTCCCTGATTACAATTTCCTTGATGACATCTACCACTAATGATAGAATAATGCCGATAACGATGCCTAAACTCAATTCAGTGTATGTCATCTAGCGAGCACCAAAGCTTATCTTTACTCTATTTTTTCGATCTTGTATCCTTTTAGAGCTAATTCGATCTGCTTACTCACGGGTACGCCAGTAGTGTCCCTTATGTCCTCCATTTTCTTCACTACTTCTTCCTCGATAGTAAAACATACCTGTCTCTTCACCATTTTTATCACCTTGTTCACAACAATGGAACTCACTTCATTTAAATGTTTCTCAATTAACATCAATTAAACTACCTGAAGTTACATATAATCATCGCTCGTTTGTAAATTCCCTAATACGCATACAAACTCCCGTACGGTCTGCTCGACACCGGTTGCAGCTTAATAAACGGCTCAGCCATAATATCCTCCAGATCAAGCCCGAAGTGCTCACAATACTCCTTGAGATGCTTCGTAAGAACCTTCATATCCTTTGCATCCAGCGGAAGTACACTCACCTCCTTCCCAAGCGTATATTCATCCACTTCGCCCCTGATGTAGATCACGCCGCCGTGCATCCCTGTCCCAAGATAATTGCCGGCAATCGGCTCCCCTTCACCACGGTTCAGTCCGAGCAGTACCAGAATTCCTCCTGCCATATATTCGCCGCAGAAATCGCCGGCAACGCCGCCTGCAATTATTATTGGCACCTGTTTCTTGTATTCTTTCGCATGAATGCCGGCTCTGTACCCGACATTCCCCTGAACATACAGTTTCCCGCCACGCATGCCATATCCGATGACATCACCTGCACTTCCATGCACGATCACTTCACCTGCGTTCATCGTGTTTGCGACACCGTCCTGGGCGTTGGCATTGACGACGATCGTGGGACCGTTCATGAACATGGCAAGATCATTTCCGGGAACTCCGTTCACTGTGATCTTGATCTTCTTATCGATCCCACTACCAATGTAGCGCTGTCCGTTTGCATTATCAAGAATGAACTCAGTCTCGCCTTCTTTCGCG
>JAYEFS010000395.1:0-8755 GCA_034658695.1 Methanobacteriota archaeon
GCGTCTTGGCGTCTTGGCGTTTCTCTGATTTAACGCAAAGGCGCAGAGACGCAGAGCGGTGCCCGCGGCCCCACACATGTGAAGGTACCGATAGCGACCACAGAAAACGGCAGAACCAGGAAATTTTAATCCTGGAAGCCGACGTCTTCTGTGGGACGGAAACGCTGCATTCACGCCACCGTTAGTCTAAACCTCCGGTCTTGGAATATAGCAGGGAGAGTCATATGATATTGCGAGGTGGTGTGCGTCCAGCGGGGTCCAAGACCGCAGCAGGGGATGCCAACGGCTTTGCTACGCTTGCGCTCCGCATTCAAGTGGCGACTATGGGAACTCGGGAGGCTCAATATACTCTCCTTGTCCTCCTAACAGCGGCAGGAGTATGTGTTATCAAGCCTATAAACGGCAAGATACCACAAAAAGGCATATTGGGCGTCGGATCAGCGTATAGTGACGAGGAAGCAGTGTAATTCCTGTGGCGGAAAGGAGCTGACAATTGAACCGTTGGGGCAGGGACACATCTTCCGTACTCAGATGGGGGTTAAAGGCGATAACTATCCCCAATCAGAACTGCAGTTCTCGTCTTTCGCAGCATAACATATCTCAGATAAATGTTTTTGTGCATCCGGACCAACAGTTCACCATGCACATCACACCCTCTGAAGAACTCGCTCTTACCGGCGAGCACGGCTATACCATGCAGAAGGCGATGGAGATACTCACTGCGCTCGGCGATATCTATGATGCGGATCAGTTGATACCGATAAGAAGCACCCAGATCGCTGGAGTGTCCTACAAAAACATTGGCGACCCCGGACTCGAATGGATCTCCGATCTCAACGGGACTGTCAAGGTGCAATCGATACTGAACCCTGCTGGCATGGATCGCGTGCGCTGGCGAGAACTCGGGATATCTGAGGAGTTTGCTGCAAAACAAGAGGCAGTAATCCGCGCTTACGAGAAACTGGGCATCAGCACATGGTGTACATGCACGCCTTACGATGTAACGAGCGATCTTGCCAGTTCCGGCGACCATCTTGCATGGAGCGAGTCGTCCGCGGTGGCTTATGCGAATTCGGTCATAGGAGCACGGACAAACCGGGAAGGGGGTCCCTCCGCACTTGCTGCGGCGATTGTCGGGAAGACCCCGAACTACGGCTACCATCTCGACGAGAACCGCATTCCCACGATCGCAATCCGTGTCGAGGGCAGGCTCAGCGGAACCGATTACGGTGCGCTCGGCTACATCGCAGGTGCGATTGCAAAGTCGGGAATTCCGATATTCTCGCTCGAATCAGCCCCCTCAAACGACGAGCGAAAAGCTCTCGGAGCGGCGATGGCGGCATCAGGCGCTGTTGCGTTGCATTATGTCGAGGGCGTGCCGCCTGCGCCGCCCATGTCACCGACATCACCAACGTCACCGACATCGCAACCGGACGCAAGCAACATCAGTGAGCACATCACAATCGAACATCGCGAGATTGAGGAGGTGTACCAGATGAATCAGTGCGAACCTGACTTGATCACAATCGGCTGCCCGCACTGCTCCCCCCGTGAGCTTGCGAAACTGCGGGATCTGCTCATGGATAAGACCGTGACAACCGAGATGTGGGTCTTCACATCCGGAGCGATTCGAGACCGACACCCGGATCTCGTTTTGGGAATTGAGTCGAGCGGCGCAAAGGTTGTCTGCGACACGTGCATGGTTGTAACACCCGTGTGCGAACGGTACGGCTGCATGATGGTCTCATCCGGAAAAGCGCTTGCGTATGTGCCGCAGATGTGCGGGGCAGATGCTGTGCTCGGGAGTCTCGAGGATTGCGTGAACGCGGCAGTGGGGAGCTGACCAGTTATTTGTGATCGGAATGAGTCATATCGACAAGGAGCAGGTCACACGCGCTCCTCGCCGAACTCCTTTGTTCTGATCCGAACGTCCGACAGGACCTGAGTCGCATTCCCCGCAAGTGAGATCAACTCATCCCGCGTGAGCGGTCGCGGTGATATCTTCTTCCACGCGTGCTCTGGCATGCCCTGCTGGATCACGTACCGCACATCCCCTGCCAGATCGCGAATCGACGTTGCAATCGATTGTATCTCCTGCGGCGATCCGATGAAATCCGGAAACACCGTTGTTCTGACCTCGAAATCGATTTTCTTCTCCCTGCACACTTCAGCCAGTCGCAACGAGTCTGAAACATGGCTGGCAGCATCGATTCCGCAGATTCTGAGGTACTGGGATCCGTCAGGTTCCAGCGGTGCCTTCATATCCATGCATATTAGGTCAACGAGTTGCTCGTCGATCATCTGCCTGATCCGGTCGGTATAATACCCATTTGTCTCCACACCGACGAGGAGATCACGCTTATGCACGAATCTGGCAAGGTTTCGGAGCGCATCGAACTGTCGGAACGCCTCACCTCCCGTAAAAACGACAGCACTGACAAGTAAAGAGGTTTTTTTAATCTCCGACTTGATCTCTTCGACATCTGCTGGTTCGGCGGTCAGTTTTCCCATCGCAAGCAGCGCATGGTTCTGGCAGTACTGGCACCGGAACGGGCACTCCATCAAAAATACAACGGTTGCAGCTCGCCCGTACCAGTCCACAGTCGAGATTGGAATTATGTTCTTTGCCATTGTTGAATGTACGATTCAATACTTATTACAGACTCCCCAGCCCCACAGACTCCAAGAACATTACGGACTTTGCATTTGGGTCCAGGCGGATTTTGTGGGAGTTCATTCGGACTACCAACGCCCAACATTTCTAAAATCTGATTGCCTCCACGCAACATCGAATTTAGATTTTAATGTTTCAACTACATCCATTCCTTTTAGAATTTCACTTCTGGGATATTGAGGTTTGAGATACTTTAAAAATGGAATTAATTCTTCTTGTTCTTCACCATCTTTGGATAAGAACATTATTGAACTGAATAATTCCAAATCGCGCGAACTGTATTGATTCAATCGTTTTACTAAATTTAAAAATCTATCAAACAATTCTACATCGCAATTCTGCAAAAGACCTTCCTTCATCTTATCTAAAAATATTTTACCATCGTCAGATATGGTATAATCATACGTGGTGTATGAACTATTTTCGGATTGCGTCTCATTAACAAATCCGGAATTTTGCAGCGCTTCAATTTCGCCACTCAATTCTGACGAATACACCCCATAATTAGCCCATTTAAACGTTTCGTGGATTGGATAATTCGATTCTTTACACATATACATTATCGTATGGAATTTTTTCCTTCCGGATAGGGTTCCGCATGCATCGATTACCTTGCATACTATCGCATATTTCTCAAATATATGGTCGCTAAACGACATGATCCTCCTCATCAATAACTGTAGCAGTCATCTCATATATATCTAATGAAAGCGGGGTGAGAGTAAGTTTCACCGTTTGAATCCAACGTATGTGTTTAGCTACCAGATTCGCTATCAATAGCCATAATAGACCAAAATCGACATGAAACAAGAGTTCTCAGGGTATTCCGCTTGTTATCGTTTTTGAATCTGGAAATTGTAGCCATTATCAAAAATCGAAAAATGTGCGAAATTACGCCGCCTACCGATGTCGATTTAGTGAGCTAAACACATACAATCCAACCAACTCTTACTTATGTTTGGGCATTATAAGCCCCCTAATATCGTCTTTACATTCTTCCGGAACGCCCATGATATTTTCTGTCTCAATCCTCAAATATTTCAGATTCGGCAATTTTTCGGAGATGTCCTTGTTGCCTTCAACAATGATCGCGTTCAATTGATCTACCGGATCCGGACTGTAGGGGTTATAAGCGCTCTTTTCGCCCCCCTCTACCCACACCAGATAGTAGTCGGGGTTAAAACCTTTCGACTCCAAGATATTCTCAATATTGTCTTTGTTATTAAAATAATTCTTTATACTAACATTTTTTATCGGCTTTAGCAATTTTCTGGTAAATACTCTTCTACATAAATCGTTCAATTCCACATGCTGTGCATTTTTCCACAATCCAAGCGCATAAAACACATCATTATCGGTCAACTGCGCAAATTCATTGACAGATAACGTTTCACGATTTAGAGCTTTCTCTAATGTGACCGGGAGGTCGAGATCACCATTTGTTACCAAATCGCTTGCCAATTTGAATATATTTTTTAATAATCCCTCACAGCAAACCGTTGTTGGATGCATGTAAACCTGATTATACATGTGATATCTGCTTATCAGATAACCCTCAACAGAGTGCAACCCCTTGGTTTGAACATATATGTCATCCGCATCATCAGATAGCTGTAATGTGCGCAGCACACGTTTGATATCGAATTTTCCACTCGGATTTCCTGTGAATAGAGAATCCCTCTGCAAGAAGTCAAACCTATCCGCGTCCAGTTGACTACTTATCATTGTATGTAAAAACGTAGGATTAGATGGTTTTATAATTATGTCTGATATCTCTTTTGGGGTAAATATTGACTTGCGTATTTCTTCGTTTACCGCTGTTGTACTATCATTTATAATTCGTTTAGTCCACTCTTCATGGTTTATTCCAGGTGTAAGAACCGATTCAAAAGCATGTGACAAAGGAGAATGTCCAATATCGTGCAATAAAGCGGCAATCGATATCTTTTCTCCGTTGGAATCGTCTTTTCTTCCTAACAAAGCATATAATTTCTGGCTTAGATGATACACACCCAACGAATGAGAAAAGCGAGTGTGGTTCGCACCCGGATATGTCACAAATGAGACGCCAAGTTGCCGAATTTGTTTCAATCTTTGGAATTCTGGAGTGTCTATCAATTTTAAAGCTAATTTACCCTTTTCTAATGAAATAAATCCATATAATGGATCCCGGATCACTTTTTCTACCATAAAATAAATGACGACATTAAAATTATTAAATCTTTCTACGAATACTCATCAGAAAAATGTGCGCATCACCCACACATCGGCAATAGCGGATACGATCACAGCCTTCTTCTAAATTCATGGTCACGCATCAGGCACGACTTTGCATTGTACGCAGAGTCCTTCCTGATCCGTTTCCAGATTGTTCTGATGCTCTCCTCCCGAATATTCCCGTAAGAGATCGGGATGCATGCGCATGGCAGCACATCGCCCTGTGGCGTTATGTGAAGCCATCTCCGCCCTGCAAAGCAGCCCGTCGTCTTCATTGCATGCGGTATCGAGAATACCCGTACTCGCCTATCGTCTGCTGCCCATTTCACAAACGAATCAAGGGTTTCACGATCTAAATCGCTAAGAACATCGCTTTCATGATCGATCCACCGCCCGGTCGGCACGATCTCGTAGAACGATAGCTCATGCGCCCCGGTCTTCACAGCGAGTGAATAAAATTCCCTCAGATCGTTGACGTTCATCGGAGAGAGCACGACATAGATGTTGACAAGCATGCCCGCTGCAAGCGAGTTTTTGATTGCGGCGAGTGCGTCATCGAATACCCCGCTTCTGCCCCTCATGCGGTCATGCTCCTCCTGATACGGACTGTCAAGGCTCACATTGACCGCAAACATCCCGGCACTCCTGAGCGATTCTGCCATCTCCCGGGTAAGCCCGGTTCCGGACGTGAAGACGGTCGCAATCGCTTCGTCGGGATCCACGTGACTGACAACCGCAGCAAGCTCCGGGTATACCATGGGCTCGCCGCCATCGAATATGATCATCGTGGTGCCCATCTCGATCACCTGATCGATTATGTCCGTAACCTCGTCCGGTGAGAGGGAGTCCCGGTTATCGGTGTCAGGAAGCGCACAGTGGATGCAGCGGTTCGGGCACTCCTCGGTTACGGATATCGTCACCTGATCCGGGATGTTTTTACCAAGTCTGGCATTGAACTGGCTTTTCACAAGCCGGTCGAACGCTTTTCCTGGTATCGGCGGCACCCACGTCGAGAAGATCAGTTCTTCTCCATTTTCGCCGATTGGAATCGAGTTTTCGAAGAGATCGAGAAGATCTGACGTGAACGGCTTTACAATCGGGGCGAGGATGCCTTTCATGGTCATTCTGCCATTTGCGTCCAGCCAGACGCTGAACCACAGGCGTTTGTATAGTGGGTACATGGCAATTCCTTCTGCAAACATGCCCTTTCACACAGTCCCAACCGATAAGATGTACACCGGAACCTCATCATCAGGCAGAGCAAGCAGTTCGGAGACCTCGTCCTCGTAGAACGCACCGACTGCGCATACTCCGAGATTACTCGATTCTGCTTGCAGATACACATTCTGCGCCGCATGTCCTGCCTCGATGTAGACGTACATAACGCCGCGGTCCCCGTACTTGGCAGTGGTTCGCTCAAAGACGGCTGTAAAGACGATATCGATGGCAGCGTCCGTTATTTGGTTCTGAGAAAGCGCACACGCCGAGAGATTCCTTCGCTGGTCCCAATCATTGATCTTTTGCAGCGCATGTTCATCCACCTTATAATGATAAACGCCATCAGCGAGTAAATCGACGTCTCCTGCGACCAGATACACCTCAAGCGGATAGAGCGCCCCTGCTGACGGGGCCGTTCTGAATCCATCACTCGATGTTCTGCCCTGCGCCGCCCATAGCAACTGAGAGACGTCCGCGAGCGTGATAGGCTCGTCTTTGTAACTTCTGACAGACCTGCGACGGGAGAGCGCCTCTTCAATTGGCATCCCACCTGTTGCTTCCGGTTCAGGGAGCACGATTCTCGTATCTGTACTCTGTTTCGCCTTCTGTTCCGTGCTCTTTTCCGCATTCTTTTCCATGCTCTGCCCCGTATCTCCGTAATCGGCGCAACCTGTGACCAGTACTGTGACTGTTGTCAGGATCAGTGTGATGCATGCGGCTCTACTGATCCCGACTGTGGATGCATCGGACGCCAGACGACTCTGCAATAGCGATCGCATACCTTATGTACGAGTATACGTGTATTCATCATAAGAATTGCGATGCAAGCTCACAATCTCCAAATCGCCAGACGAAACCTGAATCTATGCAGATTCTGCGGGATCTGCAGGGATGCAGTCTCGTGCCCGACCGAACCCGGAAGCGTTGACTGCACAGGCTGTGGGGCATGCTATCTCGCATGCCCGTACGAAGCAATCGAGATTGTGCCGCGTGAGCGAGCGCATGAGCGGAAGAGGCTGATCAAAGTCATAATCGATGGCGAGATATTCTTTGTGCCCGAACGAATCACGGTCTCTGATGCGTTAGCCTTCGCGGGTTATCAGGTCTCTGATCCATGCGGGGTCGGGGGGTGCTTCGCATGTGCGGTCACAATCGACGGTGAGACAAAACCGGCATGCGTGACCGCAGTTGCAGAGGGTATGAAAATCGACATAGTGACGAAGCCGGAGCCTCTGCGGGTGGTGTCAGGCTTTGCCCCGCATGTCGTGGGCGGGGTCGGAACTCCGTACAGACTGAAGAATTACACACGCCCGGTCGAGGTCACCTGCTTCCTGCACGGCTGCAACTACCGGTGTCCGCAGTGCCAGAACCACGTGATGGCGTTCACAGGCGGCGTTCCAATGACCCCCGAAAGCGTTGCCGGGATACTCATCGGGATTGCGGAGGCGTATCACGTGGGAAGGGTAGCTTTCTCTGGTGGAGAATCCACGTTGAACCGTGAATTTTTGATTAAGTCGATAAAACTCCTGAGGGCGAGGGATAGTGATCTCAGGATTCATGTGGATACCAACGGATCTCTGCTCACACCTGATTACATTGATGAACTCGTGGATGCCGGAATGACCGACATCGGAATCGATCTCAAGGCACTCTCGCCGGATATCTTCACGAAAATCACCGCGGTTTCAGAAGATCGGGAGAGATACCTGAAAATTTCATGGGATGCTGTAAAATACATTCTCGACAATCACGATATCTTTGTAGGCATTGGAATTCCGTACAACCGGGCGTTGATGCCACTGGAAGAGATCCGGGCGATGGGAGAAAAGATTGCGCAGATTAGCAGGGATGTCCAGGTCTGTCTGCTGGATTACCGCCCAGCGTTCAGAAGACGCGATCTCGTCCTGCCCACGGTTGCGGAGATGGCTGAGGCGAAGGAGGCTCTGAACGAGGTGGGGCTCAGAACCGTGATCGCCCAGACCGTGGAAGGGCACATCGGTCCATGACCTCCTCTTTCATGCGTCCGCCTCCACCCTACTCTTGCGCTCTTGAATCAGACGCCGTTCACGCTGCAATTCGAGCCGCAGGTCTTCTTCGCTTGGCAGTTGCAGCTTGTAACGGCTCGCGAATATTTGCTGGTTTTCATCTCCCAGCACATAACGGACGACTGCATCGTTCTTCTCAGCACAGAGAATCAGCCCCACCGTTGGATTGTCATCCGCGGACATGATCTCCTGATCATAATAGTTCACATACATCTGCATCTGCCCGAGGTCTCCGTGGGTCAGTTTGTCGACCTTGAGGTCGATTACAACATAGCACTTGAGCCGGGTGTGATAGAAGATCAGGTCCGGGTAGAAATGATCGCCATCCAGCGTCAATCGGATCTGCCTGCCGATGAAAGCAAAGCCTGATCCCAATTCCAGCAGAAAGTCCTGCAGCCGGGAGATTAATGCGCTTTCCAGTTCGCTTTCAACCAGTCTGGGTGACTCCGGCAGGTCCAGGAATTCGAGCACATAAGGATCCTTGATAACATCCACCGACTGCTTTGCGGCTTCTCCCAGATTCACTCATTCTACTACGAGCGCCTGCTGAAGAGCCGGGACAAGGCAGGCATG
This sequence comes from Methanobacteriota archaeon, assembly GCA_034658695.1. Taxonomy (GTDB): domain Archaea; phylum Halobacteriota; class Methanosarcinia; order Methanosarcinales; family Methanogasteraceae; genus Methanogaster_C. The sequence goes on from JAYEFS010000395.1 coordinate 8,728, forward strand.
ATGGAACTTGCGAATCAGGGAGAAGCCG
>JAYEFS010000396.1:0-1953 GCA_034658695.1 Methanobacteriota archaeon
GGTGCAAGAAAAACCAGTAGCAATCGGTTCAATCCAATTGGAAAGATGCTTTCGCTCCAGTACTAAAATGAAACAAAAATGGGACCAATTCAGTACGGGGTATACACATCCTTTCATCACCCTATGTTGCAACCGATCCCGTGCCAGGGCTGGCGTCGGGCGAAAGCTATAGCAACACACTCGGTCCGTTCACGATGCAGAGATATTGCGACACGATCGAGGTCTGTGCGGATAGTGGTGATGCAGTCGCCGAGAGCAACGAAGGCAACAACTGCAGGAGAAATACGTTCTGTCGTCCGGGGCCATTGACATCAGCCGATGTTCCTGCACTGACACCTTTCGGAGCGGCAATACTGATCGGTTCACTCTCGATCTTTGCCGCTCTTACTATGAGAAGAAGAGATGAATGAGGGGGCTGTCCGCTCCTTCTTTTTACTTTTTAGTTCGTATGTGTTTAGCTGATTATTCCTACTTTGTCACATTACAGACAAATCAACAGCGGGCGGTGGCATGACCTCAAACCGTTCGGAAAACAAAACCAACGTCGTCAAGCGCCTGAATGGGTGGTTAATCTGACAAAGTAGAATTATAATTATCAGACAATTCTACGCATCAGCCGACGCAACGAGCCGATCAGAGATACCAGGACCCGCGTATCCACGCTCGGCGCCTCCGAATAACAGCTGGGAGAGCGATGGCTTATTCATATACTTGATTTCAGGCGCCCCCGTACAATTTCCGAGTTCTGCTGCTATATCGATTGCGTCATATATGTTACCGGTCTCATCCACCAGACCGAGATCAATGGCGTCTGCGCCCGTGTACACCCGCCCATCCGATAGATTCAGTACCTGCTCCCTGCTCATGTTCCTTCCGGCAGCAACTTCATCCACGAACCTCGAAAACGCATCCATCACCACTTCTTCGGCGTATATCTTCTCTTTCTCGGTCAGATTCCTCCAATCGCCACCCATATCCTTGAACTCACCGGATTTTGCAACCCAGTGCTCGATTCCCTCCTCATCATAGTATCCTGACTTGTTCTCGAAGATCCAGATGACTCCAATGCTGCCTGTAATCGTATCGGGATTCGCAATGATCCGGTCCGTTGGGGCAGAGATGTAGTATGCAGCGCTCGCAGCGACATCGCCCATCGAGACGACGACCGGCTTTTCGGACTTCACCTTCCTAATCTCGTGTGCAATCTCCTGCGCTGCGGCTGGCGACCCACCCGGGCTGTTCACCCGCAGGACGATCGCTTTCACGCTAGTGTCATCTGCCGCAAGCCTGATGTTCTTGCAAATACTTTCTGACGTTGCAAATCCAAATCCATCGGGCAATCCTCCTGTGATCATCACCCCCTGCACATAGATCACCGCAATCTGGTCGCCTGTGGAATAAAGCCCGGGTAAATCGGATCCGCCAAGAATCAGTGCGAGACTCACCCCGATAATCGTTATCAGCAACAGCACGAGTATAATATAGCTAAAAAATCCTTTCGATGAACCTTTCTTTGGCGGTGGAGCCGGATGCGGTGTCGGTGAGATCGGTGCCCGCATTGGTGGGGGCGGCGGAGGCGGCGGGGTGGGTGATACTGGGAGAGGCGTCGGCGGTGCCGTTGCGTCATGGAGTCCGTCGTCAAGCCGATCCGCTCGATCTCTTCTATCGAGCGTTTCCTCCAACTCTCTAAGCCTGCGATCCATATCCCCGCTTTCCACCTCTTCGCTCGTTACACGCTCCGGATCTGTCATTGATAACCTATGGGTTGTGCGACCTTAAAAGCATTCGGCTTCTCGATTTAGGGGGTCTGAATCCGGGCATGCGCGTGGGCTGATGAAAAGACGTTCATTCGACCTCACTAAATTGATCCCATTTTTGTTCCGGTTTATCGCTGGACGCAAAGGCATTTCTTCGCTTAGCTTGAACCGATTGCCCAAGATGTTTCGTGCACCA
>JAYEFS010000397.1:0-1951 GCA_034658695.1 Methanobacteriota archaeon
AGGTACCAATTAAACGCCATACTCACAGATGGGTCGTAAACTACTTAAGGTTTATGGTCAAGAAACAGTAGGCATAGAATTTATCTTAATGAAAATTATAATATAAAAGTTGGTCGTAAAAGTGGTGTGATATATCTAACGATATGGAGTGCAGGTATGGGAGACGTCACCTACCGCAACCGATTCTCCGCTACAGTGCAATCAAAAATTAGCGATCAAGCGTGGGAAAGTCGGGTTGCAGGAAATTACGACACAGCAGGACCTGCGTGGGGTGTTGCCGTATCAGGTGACTACGCGTACGTAGCCGATGGGGATAACGGTCTTGTGATTCTGCGTGTGGAGGTACCAACCAATGGCAATGGCGTTCACAACCTCAACACAGGCGAGAACTTCTCGACAATTCAGGCTGCGATAGATGATCCTGATACGCAGGATGGGCATACGATCACTGTTGATGCAGGCACATACATCGAGAACGTGAATGTGAACAAGCAACTCACGCTGATTGGCGAGGGCGCTGATGTGGTGACGGTGCGGGCGGCGGATGCGTGGGGTAACGTGTTTAACGTGACTACGGATTGGGTGAACATATCCGGGTTTACAGCGACCGGAGCAGGGTTCGGGAAGGCAGGGATCTATCTTGATAACCAGACCTTTCTCGACAGGTACGCGGATCACTGCAACATCTCTGATAACAATTGCTCGAAGAACTACCGCGGCATCTGGCTGTATATGTCGAGGGATAACACACTCGCAAACAACATCGTACACTCGAACGACGACTCTGGCATATACCTCTGGATTTCGAGCAACAACACGCTTGCCACTAACACCATAGACTCGAACGATCTCTATGGCATCTATATGCATTCCTCCTGCGACAACGGTGTCACCTGCAACCTGGTGCAGAACAACACGGATTGTGGAATTTACCTGACAAGCGGAAGCACCGGGAACAACATCGCATGCAATAACATCGTCGCAAACGGCGAGTTGCAGACCGATGGTAGTTATCATTACCAGTTCAAAAATTCCCAGTCGGATACTGTCGATGCGATCAACAACTTCTGGGGCGCCGGAATGAACAACAGCACGATCGATGCGAGCATCTACGATGACGAGGAAGGGCGGGCTGAAGTGGAATTCTATCCGTTCAAGACTGATACCGAGCCTGCCACCCGCGTCCCGGGCGATGTGACCGGCGACGGCAATGTGAACATCGGTGACGCGGTCATACTGTTCAACTGGGTATCGTTTCCAAACGAACGGGAGACGATGTACGCACTCACCAGAGCGGGTAATGCGGATGTGACCGGCGACGGCGTGGTTAATATCGGCGACGCGGTTCTGCTCTTCAACTGGGTCTCGTTCCCGAACGAACGGGGAACGACGTACGTTCTGCAGTGAGGTGGACCGGCAGGGACGATCACGAACCGAATTGAAGGGAGAAATCCCGGGTCTCTGGTATCTCGCGTTGCAGTAAACAAACGACCCATCACATCGGTCATTTACCCAACTCATCCCTATCAATAGAAAATTGGACAGTGCCAATTTCCGGTTGTCAAGTAGGGGGCATAGCGCACCTCTTGTGTGGGGTAATAGCCCCGAGGTTGCTATGAGCCCCCTCACAGAACCGGACTTGAAGATTTCCCTCATCCGGCTTTCCAAGCACATCATCTACATGTTCAGGTATACAACGAGTGATATATCTTCGGCTTCGGGAGTGGATTAAATTGGATGAACCGCTTGAACTGATCCCAGGTGTAGCTTTTCCTCTGGCTGCGACGATTGATCCATTTGAAAGCGAGTCTCACGACTTGGTGGTAGAAGTTCTTCAGTGATCGTATGTTTCCGCTCATTCCATAGTAGCGATAGTGTCCGATCAACTTTAGTCCCAATAATTTCCACCATTCTTCCAGTTCACGACGATTTCGGATACGCTTTAGCCATG
>JAYEFS010000398.1:0-1950 GCA_034658695.1 Methanobacteriota archaeon
ACCGGGCTTACAACTGCGGAGCCGTTGCAGCCGCTGCAAACATGCTGACCTACCGCTCAGCCACGCTCGGATATGTGGATATGGACAACTGGCAGGGACGCACAAAGAACTGGGGCGGCTTCAGACCCGCATGCTGGCTGAACACAATTCCGGCTAGCGGGCTCGTGCTCATACCGCAGGGCGTGGAAGACTGTGACTGCAGCTATCTGATGCAGGCTTCGGTTGCACTTGAACCAAAGGAGTGAGGAACCGAAAAAGTGAAGATGAAGGGTGTGTGCTCTTCATCTTTAATATTTTTTGTTGTGCGAAAAAGTATATCGCCAGCCCCGCCCGAGGGCAGTTTTTACTCGATTTTTTTGCTGGCTGCGCCGATGCTTCACATTACGCAACGCTTCCGCATCACAGTCGATCGAAAAAACGGTTTTTGGAATGTGGCTAACGCCACCGTTTTTGAGAGTTTTTCGTAGCAACTCCGCAATCACGCTCACATCAATATCATGCGCAAGCTTCCTCTTCCGGATGCGTGCAGCGAAGTGTTAGCCGAGGGGGGATGTTGATCTCGCAAACCCGCGGCAATCACTAGCGTAGAATCTGCTGGCGGCTTTTGGTATGGCATTGCCAGAAGATCAGTTTAGCAGGGCGAATGCCCGCGAATGTAGATGTGGGAAAAAGGCTCACGCTGATCGGCGAGGATGCGGATGTGGTGACGGTGCGGGCGGATAGGAGAATCGAGTTATAACGATGACTGTTTCTTCATTCCGAAGGGTAGGATGTTTTCGCCTGTACAGACTGTGGTTCATGCACAAAAACGACCACAACCTACCTGAGCAAATCCTCGTATCTATTCATCATCGCCAAACTCAAAAACAACCGTCTCGTTGTGAATAAAAGATACTTTGGTCTCATTAAATACATCCATCCTCCCAAGCAAAGCCGGAACACCCTCCTCAAGCGACCACGCAACCCTTACATTCATCGCATAATCACCAATTCTCATTTCGATCGTTTTGATGATCACTGGAATGCTGCCGCCACCGACCCCGCTTATTTCTTGAATCTTCTCCTCTCCGATCGTTAAATCTAGATTCTCCCCAAGTTCTCTTGGCAGCAGCGTTATATCTGCACCAGAATCGACATACATAAATGATATCAGATCCTTTCCCTCAGCATCCTTAAAATAAACCTCAGCAACCGGTCGATAGACCGTGCCAAAGAGTTTTGAATATTCTTTTCTGTATCTAAATGATGGCATTCTTCATCTCCAGAATAAGTGCATCTTCTTCAGGTATTTTCGCTATTTTTGGAGTTTTATCCGGATACATGGCTCTGAACTCTTTCAGGATTTTAGTAAGACTTCTATCATGCAATACTACCTTTTCATCAGCAATTATCACATAATCCCCTCTATATGCCTTCAGATCGTTTTGTACAAACCATTCAAAATCCTTGCTCGCCATTTGAATCACTCTGGTGTAATCTGTGGTGAGCCTGTATTATACTTTGCTGGTATCGAGTTGTGATTTGCGCCCCTCTTGCCAAAAAGAGATTTATTATTGTTGCAAAGCATGTCGCCCGCATGTTTGTGCTGATTGGATGTAAGTCACAGCTGCGAGTGGGGTGGATCTGGCGGCGTATCTGCCGACCCGGGATGGCTCAAGCGTCCTCGGGCTGCCGCGATGTCCGTGGCGGGCACGGCGGCGCCGCGTGGTCGGGCGTCGGTCCCCCGGGTCCGGGGCCACGGCTTTCTCATAAAACCCAAGACACCACAAAGTTCGCTCCAAGGATCGTGACACGACTCGTTAAGACCCTTTCTAAAATTCTCTGGAACATCCCGAAAACACCCCATCCAACGCCATTCCCCTAAGAAATCGATCCCCGGAGCCGAATTTGGCCATAGCTTCAACTGTTCAGCGTCGATTACCTTTCGACTTTCAGATGGCTTACAACGAG
>JAYEFS010000399.1:0-8660 GCA_034658695.1 Methanobacteriota archaeon
CGATGGTATAATCTCAAACAGTTGGAATGTGGTGAATAAAAGACGGCATGAATTGCTTGGGTATTTTGATGTTTTTTGACCGATGGTCTTTTATTCTCTCAAAACCTGAGTGAACGAGACTGAATAGTGCATCGTGTTCAGATGCTCCCGAAGTTTTGTTTCTGTTTTACTCATGCGAACTACCCTCTTTTGAGTTCCAAATTTACTAAACATTATTTGGAATTATCCTTTTTGTGCCTCAACATTGTACGTAAATGTTTACGAAAGTATAAAGAATCGACCCTTTGACTGCATGCGTTTATAGGTACAACGGGAATTGCTGGCAAAACCAACGTCTCAAAAAAACACAAGCTCCGTCACCCACTTATCAGGCACACCCCTCTTCCGACCGTTTCGCAAACCACTTCTCAATCTCAACCACAACGAACCCGGGCAGCGCAAACAATATCATCAGCCCCCACCATTCCAGCGGCAGCGACGCCGTTTTGAGAATGGGATGTCCGATCGGATGGTAGAGGATTGTAAGCTGCGTCACGATGGTGAGCAATATTCCTCCAAGCAGCCGTCGGTTTGAGAAGGGATTAAATGTGAATGCCGGTTCTGTGATCGACCGTGCGGTCACGACGTAGCAGAGGTGCACCAGCACAACGATTGTGAATGCAGCGGTCTGCGCCTGTGTGGGTGGGTGATCCTTCGTTATTATTGATCCATCGATCGCAGGTATCCCATAGTGGTAGTACATCGTAAATCATGAGATCACAATCACGATTGAGACCGGCCCAACCTTCCTGAAGAATAATCATGTCCTCTCTTCTACTGTGCGGCAGAAGGCTTTCTCCGGATATCCTGCCCTGCATTCCAACTACTTCATCTTATGCTCGCCCATATCTCTTTTATCGCGTCCGATACTTCCCCATCTGCGAATTCAACAACTGGCATGGCTGCGACCATCGCCTCGGTTACCACCGGATCATACGGGATATTCCTGACAATCGTAACCCCGCGCTCCTGGCAAAACTCGGTAATCTTCCTGCTGTTCGCTTCATTGATGTCATATTTGTTGATGCAGACAACTGATGCAATCCCGAAATGCCTGGTCACATTCAGGATTCGTTCGAGATCATGCAGTCCTGACATCGTGGGTTCGGTTATGACCAGTGCCATGTCCACGCCGGTTAAGGATGCAATCACCGGGCAGCCGATGCCGGGCGACCCGTCGATTAGGATGAGGTCAGATCCTTCCTCTTCTGCGACTCGCTGTGCGTTGTTCCTGACAACGGTTACCAGTTTTCCGGATGCTTCTTCGGCGATATTCAACTGTGCATGCGCCATTGTCCCGTATTTCGTCTTTGAGATGAATGCATGCCCTGAGACGCGTTCTGCAAGGGTGATCGCATCCGAATCACACACGAAGACACATACGCCACAGCCCTCGCAGCGTGTCGGATTGACCGCATAACCGGACTCGGTATCAGATATTGCCTTGAATCTACATGCTGCTTCGCATATTCCGCATTCTATGCATTTCTCTTTATCCATTACCGCTACGTTTAATCCTTTGAACTCCTCTCTTTTCACAATCTCCGGATGCAGTAGCAGATGAAGATCGGGCGCATCCACATCGCAGTCGGCAATGACAATGTTTTCTGCGAGGGCTGCAAACGATGCGACGAGTGTTGTCTTCCCTGTGCCGCCTTTTCCACTTATGATTGTTATCTGCTTCATAAGTCACCCCCAATTTCGTCAATCATTCCCGCAAACCGACTCCTCCACGCAGGAATCGCATTCACGAAGGGTATGCCTTCCGAATAATACTCTGCGATCTTCTTATCATAAGGAATCTCAAGCAAGATCGGAATTCCTTCTTCTTTGCAGTAGTCGTAGACCTTCCGATCCCCGATCCCTGCCTTATTTATGACCACGCCAGAAGGAATCTTTAGCACTCTTAGCACCTCTACTATCAGTTTCAGGTCGTATAGTCCAAACGGCGTTGGCTCTGTCACAAGAACACAGTAATCGCTGCCCCCAATCGCCGCAATCACCGGACATGCCGTTCCAGGGGGTGCATCAACAATCACGGTCTTTTCCGGATTGATCGCCTCTTTGACATGGTCTATCAGGGGTGCTGCCATGATCTCACCGATATTCAGCAGCCCATACACGAGTTCTATGTTGTCGCCACTCCCCCCCTTCTTGACAACGCCGATCTCTCTTGTCTCCTCGCCAATTGCATCCCGCGGGCAGACCATTGCGCATAGACCACAGCCATGGCAGAGTTCGGAAAAGACCATGACCTGTGTCGGGAGCACGACGATTGCGTTATATTCACATGCAGCCGCACATTTCCCACAGTAATCGCATAAATCGTGATCAATCTTGGGCACAAGTGTACATGCTGACTTTACATCCGTTATCTCCGGTTTGAGGAAGATATGCGAATTCGGTTCTTCGACATCGCAATCCAGTAACTGCACATTCGAGAGCGACAATGCGAGATTTACAGCCACTGTAGTCTTTCCTGTGCCACCCTTTCCGCTTGCTATTGATATGATCATTGTTGGGTCATCTCTCTTGATTCAGTGATTGGTATTTTGCAATTGAAGTTGCACCGCTAAAGGTATCTCGATGATGCACACTCTTGGGACTATCTGACAAAAGGGTTTACCCCAGCATACATGACGTTCAACGAAGACAACGATTGAACTCCTCGGATATCTGAACCGCTCTTGGTCACAGCCCGGAGCGTGCGTGGCATTACATGGGTGCCCCCATACAAACGCCCTAACAAAGATGGCTGAAGGGGGCACAAGTCATGGCTGAATATCGATGTACACACTGCGGATACGTTACCGTTGCAGGTGCGGTGCCGGAGGCATGTCCGGTCTGCAAGCACAAGAAAACGTTTGAGAATGTAAAGGATTGATATAATTGGAGGTGATCTGCCCCCACTTTTAAGAATGTGTGCTGCCGTGGCAGGGTCGAGACCGCGAAAGGTCGCTTAAACAGCTCCCGAGTTCAACCACAGATTTAAGTATACATTCTAATAAAACGTAATCACAGATCGACCATGAAAACAATATCAGTTCGACTGCCAGAGCAATACCTGCATGATATCGACGATGCATGCAAACTGGAACTCGTTGATAAAGGAACCATGCTCCGTAAACTCGTTGGTACCGGGCTTCAAGAATACCGCACCAAAAAAGCACTGGAACAGTACCGTTGCGGGAAGATATCCCTCTGGAAAGCGGCAAGGATGGCTGGAATGACCTACCGCGGTGCACTTGAGGAGTTAAAGAGGTCAAACATTCCTTTCCGCTATGAAAAAGAGGATCTGGATGTGGATATCAAGTGGGCTCTGAAAGAAGAATCGTTGTAAGCAATTCGGGACCGCTGATCCACCTTGCAAGGATAGGCAGGCTGAATCGTCTCAGAGAATTGTTCGGGACTGTGATTATACCCGTTGACGTCAAAATTGAGGTTGTGGACAGGGGGAAGGAAGAAGGGGCAGCAGATGCATTCCTGATAGAAAGCGAGATAAGAGCTGGTTGGATCGTAATTGATGAAATCAACACCAACAACAGCATAAAAGAAATTGCAGAGAGTGCGGGGATTGAGATCGGGGAAACCGCCGCCATAATGCTTGCAAGAAGAAAGAACTGCACGATTCTCCTTGATGATCTTGCAGCAAGGCGGTTTGCTATTGGTCTGGGGCTGGAGGTTGCAGGCTCAATCGGCGTCTTGATCAGATCCGCAAAGATTCGGAGACTATCGAAGAGCGAGGCACTTGATTCGCTGGGGCGGCTTGCGCGGGTGCTGTGGCTCGGTGTTGATGTTTATGAGGATGCCAGAAAGACTATTGAGGGATTGTGATTGCCGGTGGACTGGGGTTGGAAATGCAGAATACGCGGGCGGCGAGGGGGGATGTGTGAATGTGTATGCACTATTTTACCTTCTGTAACTTTCTGGTGATGAGGTTGGTTTCATGGGGCACTGTCTGGAAATCCAGTGATTTCCTGAGTCTTTTTACTTTGTTCTGGTCTGTTGAAAAACGTGATACCAATCCTGCAAACACTGGTAGGATTAGATGAGTGTAATCAGTGAAATCAGTGTCAATCTGTGATTAAAAGTTTATTTTTCACAGATTGACACTGATTACGCAGATTGGTGGTTTAAATTACTTTTAAGATCGATAGTGCTCCATTCTGTCAGTTATGATTACATAAGGCAAACCAAGGTAACCAGAAAATAATAAAAAGTCTCAGTTTCCTGTGTGTTGACCCATGTTTCGGACGCGCCAACCACACCCCGCCGCTACCGCGCAAGCAGCATCCGCTCACACTGCTCCAGATCCCGGACCGTGTTTACATTCAGCGCAACCTCGATATCCGGCAGAATCAAGTTAAAATCAGGCTGCTCCTCTGCAATCAAACTCCCATCGAGAATATTGACACCGCACGGGACGATCAGTGCACCATTGCGATTGAAAACAGCAGTCGGGCGCTGTCCAAGTTCTGCGCAGACGGAAAGCGGGGTGTGAACAGAGAGCGCGGGTTCATCTCGACTGTTGTAGACTGAAACGATCATATCAACCATTTCAGGTGGAATCATCGGGAGATCAGACATTACAACGAGTACCGGCTCCTTGATTCCCGCGGTAATTATCCCGTGAACCATGTCGCCAACATAACCGAGCCCGGGCGCGGGAATGACCTCGACATCCCTATTCTTCGCAAGGTACTTCTGGGTCTCCGGAACGCTCGGAGACGTCACAGCAAAGATTTTGTCGATTGCACTGCTCTTTTTGAGTGTCTCGATTATGTATGTGATGAGCGGTCTGCCACAGAGCAAAACCATCGGCTTCTCGCCGCTCCACCCGTCTGTGAAGAATCTGCTCCCGACCCCGCCAGCCATCACCACCGCATGCATGCCGCAATCATCTCCTGCCATCTTTGCCACATTCAGCCTCTTTTACCAAAACATGCTCAATACAATATGGTATGAACCACAAGATTGCACAGTCTGCGAAGCCATCACCACAAGATTTCTGTGTTAATTTTGTGTAATCTCGTGGTTGTATATGTGAATATCCACACAATATTGAGCAATTTACCATATTCTATCATCTCTTGCAAGCGTTCATGAGGTCAACATGATACTTCACCATGCAACTGTGCTCGACCTGGGACGTGACCACGTATGCCTCCTCCAGAAGCATCCCAACAGCGATTGTTCCGTGTCCGCGGATGATTGCGCTCTTGTGCTCGCGCAGAGCAGAGGCAGCGTTTTCTGCGAGATCCGATGTGCCGATCCCGCCATCGATGATCGGAATCTCGTGCAGGAAGTATATCCCCTCGCTGTCGACCGGTACGACCGCAGAATCCCCGAGCAGGGACGCAATCACCGCATAAGAGCAGTGTGCATGGATGATTGCGAGTGCTGAGGTGTTCTTGTACACGGCACGGTGCACGATCGTCTCGGATGATGCGATCATGTCCATGCTCGAGGTTCCGTCGATTGTGACCTCAACTACCGAATCCTCACCAATCTCGTCGAGCGCGGATCCGCTCCGGGTGATCAGCATGCACTCGCCGATGCGGACGCTGATGTTGCCGAAATGCGACTCAACAAGACCGTATTTCACAAGTTTCTCTCCGAATCGTGCAATTTCTCGCCACATAGTTCTCACGGTTTTGATGCTATACGTCTTGATGTTCTGTTCATTCGGTTGATTCTGCTAATTATGACCATTTCAGTCCCATTCGATATCTATCTTCCTTGATTTGCCTTTTCTTTTGATCTCGTCTCTTATGAACGTGTGTGCAGCGAGCAATAGCTCCTTCTCAGCGTTGTGAAGGTGCTGGGCCGCCTCTGATTCATGTATCCTGAGAATGAGCTGGTATACCGGGCAGATCTCGCATGGATCCTTCTTTTCTTCACTCATCGCAATCCCCGAACCTGATTTTTAATATATCCCCGGCATATTTCGCTTCAATTGGCTCCTTTCCGATCAGACTGGTTGGCAGCAGTATGGTTCGCTTCCTGTTCCCGACAGTTATGGTCAATTCGTCGCCCAGATGATGGAGATCTGCATCCCCCCTGGCAACGAACGGTAGATGGATGCTCAGGACATACTCTCCACCCGCAATCGCAACGGTTATCGGGATTTTGTCATAGAAGAGCTCTGTTGGGTCGCGCTGGTACAGGTTTTCTGCCATCGATTCCAGCATCTCAATTCCGACCAGTTCCTGGTCAAAGAGCTTCACAGTTGTGATCGGTATCGGCGAGAACGACTCCTCGATTGTCTTGAGGTGTGCGGACTGAATCCCCTTCCACCGGTGGAGGTACGGGTCTCTGACCTCGTCCGGGAGAACTTTGTTTACGATCACAGAATCGACCGATATCCCGAAGAGACAGAGGTACATGAAGGCTCGGTGCGTCTCCTTTATCACCATCTTCTCGGGATTCATGACGAGCCTGACCGATGTCTGTGTGTTGTCGGTCAATATGCGGCTGAACTCGTCGATATTCTTGTAGAAAAGCTCTGCCGAGTCGAATACTTCCTCTGTGGGAAGCGGCATGGAGAGTACATGCTTTGCAACGGGTCTCAGGGTCCTGACAGCCTTCCGTTCGATTCCGAAGAGGTGTTGCATGTACCATCTAGCGATATCAGGAAAACTGAGCAGCCGGAGGGTTGCGCCTGTTGGTGCGCAGTCCACGATCACAGTGTCAAATTTTTCTTCGTCTTGAAGCTGCTTTATCTTGATCAGGCTGAATAATTCCTCCATTCCTGGAAAAACGGAGAGTTCTTCCGCAACAACGGAATCGAGACCCTGTGAACGGAGAAAGAGGGTCACATAGTCCCGAATCTTGCCCCAGTTGTCCTGAATCTCGTGCTGGACATTCATCTCGTAGCCCCACAGGTTTTCGTCGATCTTTTCAGGATCGCTTCCGAGTTCGATGTCAAAGGAGTCGGATAGGCTGTGCGCAGCATCGGTTGACATGACAATCGTCCTGTGCCCGAGTTTGGAGGAGCGGAGCGCGGTTGCTGCCGAGACGCTGGTCTTCCCGACGCCACCTTTCCCTGTGAATAGCAGTACTCTCACCTCAAATCAACCTCGCCTGCATCATCTGCATCATCTGCGCCACCTGCAAAGAATCTCATAACCTCGTTCTCATGCATCGATCGTATGTACACAACGGTGCCCTGTAGCACCCTGAACTCAAAGGAGCCTTCGCGCAGCACGTCCTTCGAGCGCATCAAGACCAGCCAGTTGGTCTTTGAGATACTTTCCAGTGAATCGTAATATTGTTTCGCATTAAACCCATCCCTGACCAGTTCCCCATAGCTGCTCCCGGACGCCTTCAGAAGTTTCAGATAGAACCTCACATTCTCGTGCACGCCTGACTCCGCCACGCTTTGCATCTCGCTGTCGTACAACCCGTCAAAATCATTTCGGGACAGAAAGAGAAGCATTGTCCGTACGACTCTTCTTGCGGAATCGCTGATCTCCTGCCCGTAATCCAAAATATCGTTTTTTCTGCGCGCAATGCTCTCTGCCACCCCCAGAATATCGGTCTGTCCTTTTATGGTCTCTTCCATAACCCTTGAGAGGTATGTCTCCTTATACCCCTCCTTGAGCCTCTTCGGGATGATTGATAGGAATAATCCCTCTTCACTCTTTGTAATGTTCCGGACTGCCTTTATAATCTCTTCTGTGGCTCTGATGTTGTACTCACTGATAATCTTCCGTTTATCCCCGATTTTATCATCAGTCACTTCGCAACTCCCCCTGCCCAATCGTCCTTTCATCATCGCTCCTGTTCTGCAGAATTTCACAGACCATGCCATGCTGTTGATATGTCTGCGCCAATGTAAGAATTTTGGCATCCACTTCAAAAAAGTATGGTAAAACCCAATCTTCGGTCTTTATGGCTCTTTGGTAATTCCCGTGAAATGTATCTGGACTGTATCACACTACAAAACAAAACCACTACCAGACGCTTCAATAAGTGGTAAATCCGAAGAAGTTAAGAGTCGATCTGAAAACTTGTGGATTGGGTGAAGTAAAAGCTTTTTATACAGGGTTACAATGTAACCATCTATGAAACGGGAAAATGTGTTATTAGTCCGAGTAGATGATCATGTGTATGATAGAGTGAAAGAGATAGTAGATGATTCAAGAGATTTAGGTATGACGAAGTCGGAATGCACATATACAATACTTAAAGTGTTCTTTGGAGTAAACAAGCCCCCGAAAGACTTTGAAAAGATCAGAGAACTTACCATACAGATGAGGAAGGGTTTGTTCTGACTTTTGTAAGAAGCAGTTATTTGGATGGTTACACTGTAACTAACCACAGAATGCTTCCGATTTTTCCAGATGAGTTATAAGTTCACTGTCACGGAAGATACCAGAGAGCCGTCTTTATGAAAGATATACATAAAAACCGCAATCTGTGAAAATCCGTGTTGATCTGTTGCCAAAAGCCATGTCAGCCACAGGTTGACACGGATTCCAATGAGTGCCAAGCTGGGGTGATGAAAACTCTCCATATTCGGGTGAGTTCCACATCCCAAAACCTTGCCATTTTTGTTCCTTTTTGTCACCCCGTCCTCAATGGACAATAGATAAGTGGCGCGCTGAATACGGCGCGTT
>JAYEFS010000400.1:0-8654 GCA_034658695.1 Methanobacteriota archaeon
GTAGTCTCTCCATTCCAAGTCGTGGTTTGTTACCTGTATCCCTTCTGAATATCCCTGGTTAATTCCAGATATCATGAAACTTTATTCTTACCACACACTATATATAATGATATACACATACATCGAGTGCACTCACCTTTTTAGTGATCTAATATATTAGTGTCGATGTGTTGAGTTGATCCATCGTGAAAAGTTAATGTGACAAAGTAGAAATAACCCGGGTCAACCAGAAGAAATCAAAAAGTGTCTGAGACTTGGTTGGAAGCTTTTCATCGATACACTGATTTTGAACGTCGGAAGGACACTGACTTGAAAGGAGTGTCCGGGAACCGGAGGCGTGCACCCGGGAGCGGCAAGGATGTGATGAATGAACGATGCATCTGCTGGTTCATGCTACTATACTAGTAGAAAGTTTTAAGTATAAAGTGAATTACTTGTCGATATACACGCGTGATGTAATATGTATTTAACGCGTAATCATACCAAATAAAAGTCTGCCATAAGAAGGTAATATACAATGAGAATGAATACAATGCTGGCTGGAATAGCCATGGTCATGCTGCTCGTGCTTGCGCTGCCAGCAGCAGCATCAGACCACACACTCGGCGTCTTCGGGAACGCAAACGAAGACGACACGGTAAACATGCAGGATGTGACTTACACAGAGCTCATCATCCTCGAATACCGCGACAAGACAGAACTCTCGGACGCCAAGTATGATGGCAAGATCAACATGCAGGACGTGACGCAGATCGAGCTTGTCATACTCGGAAAAGAGAAGGAACTGACGGTTCTCGATTACGATGATCGAATCGTGACGGTGCCACAACCGATCGAGCGATTGATCACCAGAGCTCCTGACGATGCCAGACTGACAATCGCTCTCGGTTCCGGTGATAAACTCGTAGCATCAGAGGCTGCGGTCAAGTCCTGTCTCTGCCCCACGAATTGGGGTGAGTTTACTGAGGGATGTCTGGATTGCTACAACACAATACTCGATGGCAGAATGCCTGATCTTCCCGAGACGAGCACGAGATATACCATAGACTATGAGTTGATGGCTTCTCTTTATCCGGATGTGATTTTTACAACCGAAGATGCCGATCTCTTTACAAGCAAAGTGGGTTGCCCCTGTGTAACCTTTGGTTATGGTACCAATGAATACAACTATGATGGTCTGTATGGGCAGATTGAACTCATGGGATATGTGTTGGGAACAAGGGATGAGGCAGATGACCTGATCGATTTCATCGAATCCAAGGTTGATATGGTGAGATCTGTTACAGATGCAATCGATGAGGACGATAAGCCGACCGTCTATTTTGCACCCAGAGGCTGTTCCAAGGGTTTCTATGATCCAAAGGAGGGGCGTGATTTCACACGTACCGTGTCGAGCTATGAGCCTCTGGATATAGCTGGCGGGATTAATGTAGCAAGAGATGAGCCGACCGGCAACCTCAATGTCGGAATCGAGCAGATCATCGCATGGGATCCGGACTACATGTTCGTTGCCTGCAGCAATGCCGAGGACAAGGGCGCAATTCAGATGATCCTGGACTCCGATGATCTGAAGACTGTTAGTGCCGTACAGAACGACAAGGTCTGCAATTGCTTCTATCCGTATTGCAGGGGTCGCCCTCCGGACAGAAGCCTCTTTAATATGCTGTACATGGCTAAACTGCTCCATCCGGATGAATTCGAGGATCTGGATCTGGAGGCAGAGGGCAACGAGATATTCGAGGCATTCCTTGGAATCGATGGCGTCTTCACACCGTACGCCGACTGGCTGGAATGGCCACGAGAGTATCTTGATACGCAATAGAGAACAAACGAAGATATAATCTTTGCCGGAAGGAGGCGTCTTCTCCTCCTGAATATTTATATATTTATAGAATAGAGGATATGAGGTAATAATATGACCGGAATAATAAATTGGAATGAATTATGGAAGGCGATGAGGTCCGGGCACCAGCGCAGAGGAGATCCTGGTGAAGATATGGGCAGCAGGTGGGACAAGCGAGCAAAGAAGTTCAACGAGTCTGTGATGCAGCATACCGAGCGTACTGAGAGGCAGATAGCAAAGCTCGAATTGAAACCCGAGTACACGGTTCTGGACGTTGGCGCAGGAACCGGACGACTAACAGTTCCCATTGCAAAGCAGGTAAAGTCTGTTACTGCGGTAGATCCGTCAACAGGCATGCTTGCGTGCTTAGAGGAGAATGTGGAGAGAGAAGGCATAACAAACGTAACGTCTATTAACAAACGATGGGAGGATATCGAGCCGGGCGTGGATATCGAGCCGCACGATGTCGTCATCGCATGTCACTCGCTTGGCATGCTCGATATACAGGAAGCACTCACAAAGATGGATGCCGCATCGAAGAGATACGTTTATATCATCAATTTTGCGGGCAGATGGATGGGTAACGGTGACGGAGAACTCCTGAAAGCAGTTTTGGGAGAAAAACATCGACCCCGACACCCATTGGATTATATTTTATTTTATAATATTTTGCACGACATGAATATCTATGCGAATGTCGACATCCTGGACACGGTTTTTGAACAGCACTACGATAGTCTGGATGATGCTGTAAACCGATGGAGAGAGATGCGTGATATACCCGAAGAGAAGGCGAACGTTCTGAGAGCGCATCTATCAAAAATCCTGGTAAAGGACACCGAAACCGGAGCGCTCTCTTTCAAGCGTAAATCAAAGAGCGCTACGATATGGTGGCAGAAAAATGAAAATACTGATCTGCGGTAAAGGCGGCAGCGGAAAGAGCACAGTATCATCGCTGCTCGCAAAATCGATGGCAGTTAAAGGTTTTGACGTTCTTGTGATGGACACTGACGAATCGAACTATGGATTACATCGCCAGTTGGGCATGGAACTGCCTGATGACTTCATGAACTTCTTTGGTGGCAAGAAGGAGATGATCAAGAGGCTGATGGAATTCTTCAAGAACGCAGATGTTGAAAAGATGGAGTCAGAAACGATAAACATCTTTGATCGAAGGTGGGGATTCGATGATCTCCCGGAGGAATACCTCACCACAAAGAACGGGATAAAACTCCTCGCCATCGGAAAGATCCATGACTTCGGAGAGGGCTGTGCCTGCCCGATGGGCGCTCTCGCAAAGAACCTGCTCGACAATCTGGACGTAACCGGAAAGGAAGTTGTGATCATCGATACCGATGCCGGAGTTGAGCATTTCGGCAGAGGCGTGGAACAGGGGTGCGACGCCATCCTCGCGGTCGTTGACCCGTCTTATGAATCGCTCAAACTCGCTGGAAAGATCGATTTTATGGCAAAGAGCATCGGAAAGAAGATCTACTTCGTTCTCAACAAAATTGACGACGATAACCAGGATATGATGCTCGAATCACTGGATCAACTGAATGTTGTAGGGATGATTCCAGCGAACCGGGATATATCCAGGGCGGGTCTGGAAGGTGAAGAACTTGATCTTCGTCTGCCAGAGATCGAATCGCTTGCCGGTGCGATCTTGAGGGGCGAATGAGATGGTGAATATGCCACTATTGGTTGGAGCCCTCGTGGTTCTCATACTCGCAGTAATGGCTGTGAAAATCACGAGGCAGTATGAGCGGGCTGTGGTATTTCGGTTCGGGAAGTTGCTCGGCGAGAAAGGTCCCGGGCTATTCCTGATCATACCATTCGTGGACCGGATCGTGCGAGTTGACCTCCGTGTGAGGGAGCTTGATGTGCCAAAGCAGACCGTGATTAGCAGCGACAATGTGAGCCTTGATGTGGATGCTGTGATATACTTCAAGGTTACGGATTCATGTAAGGCGATTGTAGAGGTTGAGGATTACGAGGCGGCAACTGCGCTCCTTGCCCAGACGACGCTCCGAGATGTTCTGGGTCAGAACGAACTTGATAGTATCCTCTCTGAAAGAGACAGGATCAATAGGACGGTACAGGAGATACTGGATCTCGCAACCGACCCGTGGGGGATGCAGGTCGTTGTGGTCACCATGAGGGATATGGCACTGCCAGAGAATATGCTGAGAGCGATTGCAAGGCAGGCAGAGGCAGAACGAGAGAAGAGGTCGAGAATCATCCTTGCCGAGGCTGAGTATCAGGCGGCACAGAGGATGAATGAGGCTGCAACCTTCTATGAGAAGACGCCTGTTGCACTGAAGCTCAGGGAATTTCAGACACTGACCGAGATTGCGAAGGAGAAGAATCTGATTGTGATATCGAGCGGAGTAGCAGGAGGTGGTGGTGGTGGTGGTGGTGGTGGTATCGGCGCAACCGCTGGTCTCACCAAAGCATTCACCGAGCGGTAGCGGTAAACTAAGAGATGGCAAAAACGGCAAGACGCAGATCATCACGCACCGGAAAGCTGAGTGCGACGCAGGAAGCATACAAGAAGTTCATCTTCAGAAAGACGGCTTTTATGGGCACAATCTTGCTGTTGATCATACTCCTGACCGGTGTAATCATAACGCTTGGACCACTGGATATCACAGTTGCGGAGGCTTATTGTGCACTTATTGATAAACTCTATCCCGATTGTTTCAATGTAGATGACCTTACAGAACAGGTTATATGGAACATACGGTTTCCCAGAATCATTGGGGGCGTTATGGCTGGCTTCGGTTTTGGCGTATGCGGGTGCGTGATGCAGGCAGTGCTAAAAAATCCACTGGCAAGCCCTTTCACGCTCGGGATCTCAGCAGGTGCGCAATTTGGAATCGCCATTGCAGCAGTTCTCGGTGTTTCTGTAATCGGGGGACCATACCTTCTCATCGGAAATGCCTTCGTATTTGCATTGCTATGTTCGGGTTTCATCATTGCACTGGCGACCGTTAAAGGGGCAACATCCGAGACCATGATACTTGCCGGGATTGCGGTGAACTATCTATTCACTGCACTGAGTCAGTTATTCAGGTACTTCGCCTCAGACGAGCAACTGCGACTGATGACAAGCTGGGGAATGGGTGATCTTGCCGCTTTCACGTGGGAGAGATTCCCGCTCATACTCGCAGTCTTTGTGATCTGCGTCCCTTTACTGATGCTGAAAGCGTGGGACTTAAACATCATGACGGCTGGAGACGAGACCGCAAAGAGCATCGGTGTGGATGCCAACAACGTCAGAACGTTCATCATGGTGATCTCAAGTCTGTTAGTGGCAACTGTTGTCTGTTTTACCGGAACCATCGGGTTTATCGGGCTGGTCGCACCGCATATAGCACGCATGATGATAGGCGGCGATCACAGATTTCTCATCCCTGCATCCGGCGTTCTCGGCGCATTCGTGTTAATCACGGCTGATGCCATCGGAATGAATATCATAGCGCCAACCGTAATCCCCACAGGGATCATGACATCTATCATCGGGGTTCCGTTCTTCATGTACCTGATACTGAAAGGAAAGAGGAGGGAGTTCTGGACATGATGATAAAACTCCAGGCAAAGGATATCATATTCAGCTACGATAGCGTGCCAATCCTCAAGAATGTGAGTTTTGAGATACCTCCAGCGAAGCTTGTTGCTATCGTGGGTCCGAATGGTTCTGGCAAATCCACGCTCATCAAATGCATAGACCGGATACTGGCACCGCAGAGCGGCAGCATTCTCATCGATAGAAAGGAGGTAACCAGGATGAAGAGGATGGATGTTGCCAGAAACATCGCTTATGTGCCGCAGAATTCGCTGCGCATCTTTCCAAACAATGTCGTTGATACGGTGCTCATGGGCAGGCGCCCGCATCTCGGATGGCTCAGCAGTGATGGCGACGAGGAGAAGGTGTGGGATGTATTGAGGCTACTCGGAATCGAGGAGCTCGGAATGAGCAATTTCAACGAACTGAGCGGAGGTCAGCAGCAGAAAGCGCTCCTCGCACGGGCGCTTGTTCAGGAAGCGGACGTTCTTCTGCTCGATGAACCGACCAGCAATCTCGATATATGGCATCAACTCGACGTGATGAATATAATAAGAAATCTGGTGGATAAAAAAGTGATCACTGCTCTGATGGCAGTACATGATCTGAACCTTGCATCAAGATATTCGGACAGGATGATCATGATGAAGGGCGGTAGAATCGTTGCTGCTGGCGAGCCTTCTTCTGTGCTGACTCCGGAGAATATTGAGTCTGTCTACAATGTCGAGGCAGCCGTGAGAAGACAGTCAGAGACGCCCTATATCATACCGTTGAAGCATGTCGCGATGGGGCGAAAAGGATGAGAATTGAAATATACGATTGAGACGCACGATCTGACAAAGAGGTTCGCACTACAGAGAGGATTTACCGACTTTTTACGACACCCCTTCAGAAAGGATGAGATGACCGCCGTTTACGATGTGAACCTCAATGTCAAAAGTGGCGAGCTCTTCGGCATTCTCGGACCGAATGGCGCTGGCAAGACCACGCTCATAAAGATGTTATGCACACTGATTCTGCCATCAGTTGGGACCGCTCACGTGAACGGGTATGACATCTCAAAGGATAGTGGAAATGTCCGGAGATCGATCGGTTTCGTCACTTCTGATGAACGGAGCTTCTACTGGCGGCTGACAGGCAGACACAACCTCAGATTCTTTTCCGCTCTTCACAATTACTATTCTGATTGTGCGGAGGGGCGAAGAGATGAGCTGTTGATCCTCGTTGGCATGGGGGGTAGGGGGGCTGATGAGTTTCTTAGCTATTCTGCGGGAATGAAGCAACGGATGGCTATTGCACGTGGACTCTGAGCTCCGGACAATCTCGTATCTGTTACCGATCACACACTCGCTCAGCGGGATGCGGCATGCACTCCTGCAGGGCTACTCGCTTTCAGCCTTGGCTCTGGAGACAATCGCACTCTCGGTCTTCTCGGTTGTGCTGGTGCCTCTGGGTTTGCTCTCGTTCAGATACGCTGTCAAGAGAGCGAAGATGGGCGGGAGTCTTGTTCAGTATTAGTTGATGTGAATGGTGGGTGGGATCTCTGCTAGTTTGTGCTACTGTAGTTATCAAAAGTTTTAAGTAGGAGGTAGATCATCTATCGATACGCACACGCTATGTAGCATGCATTTTGTGTGTAATTATACCAAATGAAAGTCTGCCCGAAGAAGGTAATATATAATGCAAATGAATACAATATTGGCTGGAATAGCCATGAGCCTGCTGCTCTTGATTGCGCTGCCAGCAGCAGCATCAGACCACATACTCGGCGTCTTCGGGAACGCGAACGAAGACGACACAGTAAACATGCAGGATGTGACCTATACCGAGCTTATCATCCTCGAATACAGAGACAAGACAGAACTCGCAGACGCCAAGTACGACGGCAAGATCAACATGCAGGATGTGACGCAGATTGAGCTTGTCATTCTCGGAAAAGAGAAGGAGCTTACGCTATTAGATATGGCTGATAGGGCGGTAACGATCGCTAAACCAGTAGAAAGAGTTGTTGCGATAAGCCGTGGACTCATCGATATCACAATGTTTGTATTTGGGGTTGAAGATAAATTAGTTGGTGCCAGTGTATGGAAGAGAAGTGACGGCTATGATGATTACACCTACGAAGGTGAGACATATCATGTATGCACCTGGATTTCATTTGTACTTAACCCGAAATATCGAGAACTTCCCAACGTTGGTGGTTTTGGTGGACCTTATGGTACAGTAAACGTTGAAACGATAGCCGCACTTAATCCGGATATTTTGATACTACGGGACTTATGCAATCAAAAAGAAAATGTTGCCAAATTTATAAAGAGTATGGAACGGCTGGATATTCCAGTTGTTGTTCTGCAATATCCTGATTGTTATGATGAACCAAACGTCGGTACCATATACGAGGAGGTAGAAGTCCTTGGAATAGTATTCGATAGGCAAGAAAAAGCAGAGGAGATTGCCAATTGCATGGATGGGGCAGTAGAGTTTATCAGGGAAAGAACCGAAGATATCGAGGAAGAAGATAAACCAAATGTACTGTATTTCGGTGCACCACAGTGGGCGGAGCGGGAAGGGGGCACCGGTTTTGTAAGCGGCATAGACCGTATAGAATCTGTTTTCCTGGAGAACATCGTCAACGCTAATAATGCTTTTAGAGGCGTAGGATGCCCAATAATGTCCTCAGAACAGATATTGGCTCTGAATCCTGACGTGATGATGCTTCCAACATATTCAGGGTATCATCCGCCAAGGGAAATATATGAAGAGGAAAGATTTGAACTTATTCAGGAAATGAAAGCAATACAAGATGGGCGAGTATACTCCCTCACCGCTACACCGTGCAGAAGTGAACGATTGGGGTTCCCGGTCGACTTAATGATTGAAGCAAAGCGGATATACCCTGAAAAGTTTGAGGATATCGATCTTGGTGAATGGATTGGCGACTATTACATGGATCTATATGATATAGATGCTGATAAAGTCGAAGAGGTTAAATCATCACAGCTATTATATTGGCTGGAAATAATAGAATGATGGCAATTCCCTCACTCCTTTTTTATTCTTTGGAAATAGATACAAGTACGGAGATACCAGTATGGGTGAGAATATTGCTGAAATAAAGGATGCCAGCGTCACATTTGAGCGTAAAAGCGAAGGCATAGTATTTTCAAACAAGAGTAAGGTGACATTTATTATTGCCCTACTTGCTTCTCTAATAGTTGTATCATTAGTGGCGATAACGCGAGG
>JAYEFS010000401.1:0-8620 GCA_034658695.1 Methanobacteriota archaeon
CTTTGATACAGACATCTTCGTGAGGTGTATTTTGCGTGGTTGGGCATAAATCTTGAGTACTGCGAATATCCGCAAGATATTAGTGGGATCGGAGCGATTTAATTGAGCATGGTAGTAGATTATACGAAGGTTAGTGTAGCCGAGATCATGACGCGGGACGTTGTGACCGTTACCGAGGACACCACAATCGATGATGTCCTTGATTTGTTCGGAAGATACCACTACCACAGCTATCCTGTTGTAACAGATGCCGGTGAACTGGTAGGGACAATCAGTGAGGACATCGTCCTCGAGATTCTGCTCTTTAAGCAGATTCCCGCATCCAGACAGACGCACTTATCGGTCGTGCGATCGCTTGGAGATGATGCAAGAGGGATCATGATGCCGTACCCGGTGACCGTCTCTGTGGACGCCAGCCTATCAGAGACCGCTGATCTGATGCTGAAACATCATGTCTATCGCGTCTCTGTGGTTGATTGCGGAAAACTCGTCGGCATTCTCTCAAAGAGAGATATTGTCAAGGAAATTTGCAAAAGAAGAGACTGACGCATGCACACACTCCTACAACTTCTTCTGATCCTATTTCTGGCAAAGGTATTCGGAGAGGTCGTCGAGCGAGCCGGTTTTCCGAGCATTCTCGGTGAGATTGCGGCGGGTGTGTCCCTTGGACTATTCCTCATCCGCCCTGATAACGATGCGCTGATATTTTTGAGTGAACTCGGCGCAATCTTTCTGCTCTTCACCGCTGGATACAAAGAGATCAATCTGCAGGAATTGAAAGTGTCATCGAAAGTGGCGTTCGTCCCGACCATATCTCAGGTTCTGGTTGCATTCGGTTCTGGGTTTCTGATCGGCTCGATATTCGAGTTTCAGTTCATGACCTGCCTATTCATAGGAGTCACATTCAGCGTAACAAGCATCGGCGTATCGGTGAGAACGCTCATAGATCTTGATTATCTCTCAAAGAAAGTTGGTTCAACGATGCTCGCATCCGCAATTCTTGATGACCTGATCGGGATATTCATGCTCTCGGTTGTGGTCTCGATAGCTGCGGATCAGCAGATGCCATCCAGCATGCACCTGCTGGCAATCGCAGCGAGGATTCTCTGTTTCATAGCGGTCATGGCAATCCTCGGGCGGAAGGTTTTTCCTGTGCTTTTTGAGTACGTTCACAGGATGCACGTCAGGGAATCGATCTTTGCATTTGTCATCATGACCGCTCTATTCTCCGCATATCTTGCAGAGGCATTCGGTCTGCATGCAGTGATCGGAGCGTTTATTGGCGGGACAGCCCTATCGAGTGTGCCGCTCGCAAAGATTCAGGAGGTTCAGAGCAAGGTCGACGGGCTTTCTTATGGGGTATTCATTCCGATCTTCTTCGCGTTCATCGGGCTCTCGGTCAACTCCGGTTCGATTGCGGGGGCAGGGATACTTTCAGTCCTTGTGGTTGTGATGGCACTCTCCGGAAAGCTGATAGGTGGATTCATCGGATCAAAGATCGTCGGTTTTGATTCGTATGATAGCCTGATCTTCGGTGTTGGGGTGATGCCAAGAGCTGGCGTTGAACTTGTGCTCCTCTCGATTGGGAGAAACATGGGCATAATCGATGATCAGGTATTCGCTGCGATCGTTCTGATGGTTGCGGTCTCGGTTCTCGTAACCCCTGTTCTCCTGAAGTTTGCAATCGGGTTTAAGGAGAGATCAGAGATGGTACGTGAGTGATCTGTTTTTATAGGGGTTGGCACGGAAGGGCATTGTTATATCATACCGCACACCGCCACAAAATGAGCTTCGTAATCAGAACCGCCCTGACCGCATTATGGAAAAAACCAGCCACATACCAAAAACGCCCGCGATCACAAACCCGATTATGCCAAGCACCGGAACCCCGCATACAAATGGTTTCATGCCGGATTGTATGATCAGCGCAGAAGCGATGATGAGTGCAGAGATTATCATGCTTGATGAGATTCGGTTGCTCATGAGGTCGAGTTCGGAGATGATGTGATCGAGCCCGTGATGCTCAAACTCGAGGCGCAGCGTTCCTTTCTCCGCACGCAGGAGAATCTGGTCTATCCTGTGGGGGAATCTACGCACAAGTCGTCCAAATCCCGGAATCATCCGCATCCACTCTCCTATTATGCGCGTTGGGCGCATGCGCTCCGATACCAGCTCCCGTATAAACGGCTTCGCCAGATCCTGAAGGTTGTAATCCTGATCAAGTTGCGAACAGACCTCCTCTTCGATCATCAACGCCTTTGATAGGAGAACAAGGTTTGATGGAACATTTCCATGGTGTTCCAATATCATATCGATCATTTCACGCAGCATCATACCAGTGTTCACGTATCTGAGTGATTTCCCGTAATATTTATGGATCATATTCGATATTTCAAACCTGAATTGCGGAAGGTCGATCTCATCATAGTTGATTGTGCCGGTATGCGCAAGCACATCAATCACGGTGTCTGAATCATTTTCAGAGATTGCGATGAAAAAATCCACAAGATCGTCTCTGGTCGTTCGATCGAGATGTCCGATCATCCCGAAATCGATGAATGCCACAACATTATCATCCGTGGCAAGCACATTTCCGGGATGTGGATCTCCGTGGAACATTCCATGTATAAATATCTGTTTCAGAAACGAGCGCGCAAAATTGCGGGAGATTGTTTCACGATCCATGCCCGCCGCATCCATTGTGTAGAGATCAGAGATCTTAATTCCATCGATGAACTCCATTGTAAGTACCTGCCACCTGGTATAGTCCCAGTAAACCTCTGGGATGTACACAGTGGCATCCTCGCTAAAGTTTTCTCGAAACTCGTCCGCATTCTGCGCTTCGAGCGTGTAGTCGAGTTCTGCGTGTATGATTCGTTCAAACTCGGAGATAAAACCGACCGGATTGAATGCTCGTGCCTCTCTGATATGCTGATTTGCAAAATGTGCGAGATCATAGAGAATCTTGAGGTCTGCGTCGATTATCTCTTTGATTACGGGACGCTGCACCTTCACGATGACTTTCTCGCCGCTCTGCAGTGTTGCGGAATGCACCTGCCCGAGAGAGGCTGATGCGAACGGCTTGTGCGAGAAGGATGCGAATATTTGATCGATTGGCATCCCGAACTCTTCGGTTACGATGCGGCACACATCGGTATAACTGAATGGTGGCACGGTGTCCTGCAACTTTTCGAGTTCTTTTATGTACTCTTTCGGAAGGAGATCATACCGTGTGCTCAGTATCTGCCCAAACTTGATGTAGGTCGGTCCGAGTTCCTCGAGCATCAGTCTGAGCCGTTCAGGGTCAGAGAGTTCGGGATGCACCTTATGCGTCCCTGCAACACGATCCGTAAGCGATCTTATCGGGTGGAGATTGAACCGATCAACCAGATATCCGAAACCGTACTTGATCGCAATGTTTGTGAGTTCCCGGTACCGGCGAATCTGTCTTTTGCTGATTCTCCGCATCATCTATATGTTGATCTGTCGTGATTGCACATAGCCTGAGTGGCGATGATCTCTCCGATGGTATCGAGATTGGTCACTTCGGACTCCACATAAGCATCATCCAGGACATAGAACGGGCTTTTTTGTGCGATACTCTCTTTTGTGATCAGTTTATCGATATCATTGGCAACCAGAAGTTCGGCAGCCTTGAGCCCCTTTCTCTTCTCCAATGTGGCGAATGGATTCTTAAGAAACCTCATATCAGTGATCTCGTTATCCCCTCTCCGCACATCGAATATACAGAAGTATTCTGCCTCCCCAAAATGCCCGGAGACTCTGGATAGCGTACCATTGTTCTCAGTGC
Source organism: Methanobacteriota archaeon (assembly GCA_034658695.1). Lineage (GTDB taxonomy): Archaea > Halobacteriota > Methanosarcinia > Methanosarcinales > Methanogasteraceae > Methanogaster_C. The sequence continues at coordinate 3,812 of JAYEFS010000401.1, forward strand.
ATGGAACCGCATACCTTATAAGTTCCCGCTCCTCGGGCTCGATATGAATTAGTACCCTGTCAACGTTTTGTATCTCGGATTTGATCCGCATTTCGATCTTATCGCTCAGTTGGTGCGCCCTCTCAAGATCTCTCAGTTTTGTTCCGATCCCCAGTTCTATAAATATGAATTTCCCGGAACTTCTTGCGGCAAGGGACTGTATCTCCCCAACTCCATGAGTCCCGGATGTAATCTCCCGTATTCGATTCAAACTCTCATAATCGATGGATGCGTCCAGCAGAACCTTTATCGAATCTTTTAAGATTTCGTACCCGGCTTTGAAGATGAAGAGCGAGACCAGAATTCCGGATGCCGGATCAAGGGAATAGAAACCGATGTAGTTTCCCAGTATTCCGACAAGCACTGCTGCGGATGCATAAGTATCCGCTCTTGTATGCTCCCCATCCGCAATCAAACTGGGTGAGTTCTCTTCTCTTCCGACTTTGAGCTTGTAACGGCTCAGAAGCAGGGTGAACAATAACGATATCAGCGCAACCACGATCGCGTACGGGACATTTGTCAGGACTTTCACTGTGGTAAACTTCTCAACTGACGTGAGAACAATCTCGTATCCTGCGTAAATGATTGCAAAGGCGAGGAACAGGCTCACGATATTCTCAGCCCTGTAAAACCCATAAGGAAACGTCTCTGTGGGCTTACGATCCGAGATCTTGAGACCTATGACGACCCCGATGGAACTGATCACATCCGTGAGTGAGTGGACCGCATCAGCAACCAGCGCGATACTCCCTGATAGTGTACCAGCAAGGAATTTGATTGCCGCCAGAAATGCAGTCACCGCTATAGATACCAGGGCGGCTTTCTTATCTCTTGCAACAGGCACCATCAAGAAATGATTGACTGATGAACGTTTAACACTTGCCCCCGCCGAAATGGCACATTACCACCCGCGCGTTCCGAGAGCCAGGGATGCCCCGGAACGTGCGGATAGCCAAAAGCGGCAGACCGTTTTTCCGGACAATGCCGCTACATAGCTTATTTCTTCACCGTGCCGACTTCGCAACTCGCTCGAGGCTCTGCTTCTGGTTGACCGAGTAGCATCTGACATCATACGACGCAGCAGCCATAATCTCGTCTGCGAGAACCTGTTCTATGGATCGCCTGCTCTTGAATGCCGAGCGCCACGCACCTTCCGCAAGGAGCTTCAGGGCGATATCCACCCTGCGCTGGGATGTGGTATCAACAGCCTTCGGAACCGCGATTCCGCCGTATTTGAGACGGACAACCTCCTCACGCGGTCCTGCATTGGCGACGGCATCAACAAGAGCCTGAACAGGGTTCTTCCCAGTCTTCTCGTGGATGATCTCGAATGCAGACTTCACGGTCTTGTAAGCGCGATGCTTCTTGCCCGTATTCGCCTCCTTCTTCATGATCTTGTTGATCAGTCGTTCAACGATCGATACTTCGGATTTATTGAACTGCTGACTGCTGTGCTTGCCGTTGGTATGGAGCACGATCTTCGGACTTAGGTTGACATACCTCACGATACCCAGATCCTTCACCTCGACTTCGGAGAGGTCCCATCTGTCAAATAGCATATTCATCTCGATCACCTGACTGGTTTCTCTCTACGCCCGATTACCATCTCATGCAGCGAGACGTCGTTTACAGCGAGCACCTGGAATCGGACTCCGGACAGGTCCCCCTTGGCACCACCCAACCGTCCACCAATGCGCTCAACCGTTACCTCGTCGTGTTCATCGATAAAATTGATTGCACCGTCGCCCGGACAGAACGCAGTGACCTGCTTTCCGTTTTTGATAAGTTGTATCCGGACGCATTTCCGTATCGCAGAGTTTGGCTGCTTCGCTTCGACTCCGATCTTCTGCAGCACGATTCCCCGCGCCTGCGGTGCGCCTGTGAGAGGGTCTGCCTTGATACTCAGATTGAGTGCACGGCTGTTATATCTGCGGTCGCTCCATCTGGCTTTCTGCCTGCCATCTTGCAATTTGCGGGCAGCGTATTTTCCTTTACCCATAATATTTATCCTCTGTACTATCGAACTTAAACCTTACTTGATAATTACGTCGTCGATGTCGTGATGTCGCTGTGCGAGTATCCGCATCTTCTCGATGTTCTTGCCGTCCCTGCCGATCGCAAGCCCCTTCTCGCTGGCTGGCACCTCCACGTAAGCGATCCTTCTTCCGCCACGCACCACCAGTTCGACTCCAAGCACTTTTGCCGGTTGCGTCACATTCTTCATAAATACGGCAAGGTCGCTAGAATATTCCACAATCTCTATGTGCTTGCCTATGGACTTTCGGACACGGTTGATGTGCTCACCATTTCTTCCGATCGCAAGCCCCATATCTCCGTTTCTGACCACGTACAACACCCGATCCCCATCGTCTATGCAGTCGCGTGCCATTGCTCCCGTAAGACTCTCGAAGAGTGCAATATATCGGATGCCAGCGGTCGTAAGTTTGATCTCACCCACAATCATCCCTCGATCTCATCAGGCGTCTCTTCCTTGAAGACCTGCATGATGTCCGAACTTCCGGGATCGAGGATTGTCAGCGTAGCTATGGTGAATGGTTTTCCACACGCAACGCCGAGATCAACACTTCTTCCTGGGTATTCGATGATCTGTGTTCCGGAATCCTGTATCTCCGCCCTTATGTTGGACGGGCAGTTGGCGGCAAGCACGACCGTTCTGCTACTGTCGTTTTTTACGGCATCAATACTTACGTTTGATCCGATGAGAACCTTGCCCGTTCTGATTGTTTTTCGTAGTGCTTTGTTTAGATCGATGTCCATATATTTCAACTCGTTTTTGGATCAGTAGTTTTCGATGAAGAGACTGGTGTGTCACCGTACTTATGCGTTTGGTTCCAAATCAAGGTTCCGTGTCTCGGTTCAGGTTTCAGTTCTAGATTTTTCCAGCACAGTCACCCTTTTGCAGGTCCATTTCACTTAGTCCTCGATTCGTTCAACATCATCAATGACAACGTCCAGTTTCTGTAACACCCTACCCACTTTTATGCCGATCCCCGCAACCGTTGCAATCGCTCCGACTATTGGGATCATATCCACTCATACCGGTGAGGAAATCCATCCTATCGCCTTGCCGAGTGCCCACGTGGTGACTGCTACAATGCCCGGGCCAGATCAGCGCATCCGTAACATCGTAAGCATGTTCCTTTGTTGCCATGATCCACCTCTTTGATACGTCTCGATATTAACATATTCAGGCACAACCGAAAATCCCAGTGAAATACACACGGAGACTTTTGTTCTTTGCACCATCGCGCCATCGCGTCTTTCTCGTTATTGTTTTCCAATTTAACGAGAAGGGCGCAAAGGCGAGAGAGACGCGAAGGGTGTTGTTAATCTCAGTCTTCACGTCTTTTGCGTTGTTGTACATCCAACTGACCATTACGAAAATCGCTGGATTTCCAGACAGTGCCACATATTCGTCCTGCGCACCTGCACCCACGCCTATGGAATCTCAAGCACAAAAAAATCGGTAGGGGGAACTCCCCCGAAAGTCACGCGATTCGTCAATCATCAGTCCTTTGGCTGGTACGCATCTGCAGGACAGTTGGAAACGTCCGCATCGCCAGGAACCTCTATGCCAAAGCAATCGCCCACGGAATCATCTATCGGTTTGTAGAACTTACAATCTCTGCATACTGGCATTTTTGTCACCTCCCTTGTCGGTTATATTCTATCTTCAAGCTTTGATGTCACAACATCGATCAGAACGCCGTACACAAGTCCGAATCCGAGGAGTGGCAGCATCCCGTTGGCACTGAAGATCGCCATCGCCATACTCACCACAACGCCGACCACTGCACCCCGTATCGCAGGATAGAGATCGATGTTGTCCGCAATCCCGATCACAATCCCGATCAGCGCCCTGTTGTACACAATCCCTGCCAGGAACAGGGTATCAGCAGCAAATTCAGGGAACTTGGCGATCGTTCCGTACATGCAGAAGAGTCCGCAGAGTACTCCCAGAATCGTTGCTACAACGAGCCGTTTAGCCAACATGTTCCACCTCTGTATCCTTTATCTTTAAGAAGAGGGTTTCATCCTCCTGAATCTGGTGCATCAGGTCATCCACCGCGCTCAGTTTAATCAGAGAGATTCCGGCATCATCCCTTCTTCTCATGACCATGAGCTTCTCGCCGGATGCGATCTCAAGATCCTTTCTGAGATCGACCGGAATTGCAATCTGCCCCTTCTCGCTCACAGTGGCGACACCATAGACGATCCGCCCATGTGTGCAGATTCCTTTGTCGCTCATGATTATTCCAATTTTCGTTACTTTTCTTACTGGTGTAAAAATTTTGTGTTGCATTGGGACTGTCACGCCATCTGGGGTTACATAAGATTCCATGAATCTGTTCAAGCGAGTTGTAGGTAAAATCTGTGTAATCAGTGTTCATCTGTGGCTAAAAGATTTTATCATCCATAGATTTCATAGATGGACACGGATTAAATGTTATTTACCCAAGAACGAGATTCATTCAAGAGATTTCATGATATGTTTGAGCTCATCCGACCGCACCACCTATGGGGATATGACCCAAACACCACATGATACGACAGCCCCGTCGCATTCGCATTTTTGATTTGAAACGAGTCAGATGAGTTGACACTGGTGTAAAAAAAGCTGGTTGTCAAGTAGGGCCCATAGCGCACCTCTTGTTTGGGGTAATGGCCCCGAGGTTACTATGAGCCCCCTCACAGAACCGGACTTGAAGATTTCCCTCATCCGGCTCTTCAGGAGCACATCCTCTACAG
>JAYEFS010000402.1:0-8602 GCA_034658695.1 Methanobacteriota archaeon
TCCCGTAAACGATCATGTCAACGAGACCAAGCCTTTCGTTCGGGCATGGACCCGCGTGCGCAGGCACGCCGTTCAAGGAGACTCGTTGACATGATCGTTTACGGGACCGCGCAGAGGGACGCCAGATACGGGGGCGGGCACCTCTTCCACGATCTGGTCAGTGGCAATGAAATCGAGGTTGTGGTGGAAGCACCTGCGGGGGAATGCGAGGGTGAGATTGTTGCAACCGTTGATATTGATGAAATCCCGTTCGCGCGTATGCTCACAACCCGCAGCGCATATCGAAATTATTCGGCATCCGTAAACCCGGGCGAGGCGATCCCCTCGATCTTCTCTGTTGCGGACTTTGCCGGAAACTGTAGCGGCGTGACGTTTGCCGGGTGTGGCGAGTTGAATCCGCTCGAAAAAGACGCCGGAACCATCGGAATCGGTACAAGAGTCCTGATGAACGGCGCTATCGGGCACGTGATCGGAGAGGGCACGAGAAGCACCCCCGAGCGCCGGAATCTCTCCCTGGCTGCGGATATGCACGCGATGGATGGGTCCTATATCGGAGGATTTGCAACCTCCGCGGGTGTTGATATCATCAACTCGGTAGCTGTGCCGATACCGGTTCTGAACGAAGACGTCCTGCGCCACGCATGCCGGCTGGACAGTGAGATTGTGCTTCCGGTAATGGACATCAGGACGAGAAGTGAGATCGGAAGGACCGATTATTCGCAGGTCTGGCGGTCGGATTCGCCTGTTTCGCCCGGTTCATCAGGTTTGCAGGCAACGTTCGATGAATCGAGATGTGTTCACTGCAAAATCTGCGAGGTGCGCATGCAATGCCCGACCGGCGCATTTGACGGTGATGAGATCGCCAGTGATCTCTGTTGCAACTGCGGACACTGCGTCTCTGCATGCATCGCCGGAGCGTTCACCGCCGGGATGGGTACAATCCCGCTGAACGGCAGGAGGATTCCGGTCATCCTGCGCCACTCCGACCGGAAAGGGGCGATCAGACTGGTAGATGAACTGAAAAGAATGATTAAGGACGGATCGTTCAGTCTAACAGAACCGGTGGGGCGGTTGGCTGAACCATGAACCAAAAAACGGTCATCGGAATTGTACTTCTGTTGCTGGTCATGTTCGCCATCATCATCCCTTCGGCGCAAGCTTACTCTTCTGATGATTGCGCAATCGAGTTTTTCTACGAGATCGGCTGCAAGAAATGTGATAAAGCACGACCGGTCGTAGAAACATTTGCTGAGGAGAACAATCTCTCGGTTGCGGATTATGAGATCAGTAATCCGGTCAGTATCAGAAAAACGAGTGAATATGGAATTTACGTCGTTCCGGCGGTCGCTGTCTACGGTCAGGTGATCGGTTATTCGGATTACGGTGGAGATCTTGTCATGCTTGCAGATCTGCTCAATCAGAGCATGCATAATATCCCGATCGTGCAAAATCAAACGCAGATCGGGGGGTCGACGAATCAGACAAATCATACGGATCAAACAGATCAAACAGATACGGCAAACCAGACAAACCAGACTGGAACGCATCAGCCGCTAATCAAGCTATCGATCCCCGCAGTCTTTGTTGCCGGGCTGATCGCTGGATTCAACCCGTGTCTCCTCGCAATACTCGCATTCATCGCATCGATCACGCTATCCAGCGGTGAAAGCGGGAGAAACGGGAGCCGCAGGATGTTCTGGCTGGTGCTGGTCTTCTGCACGGGCATATTCATCACGTATCTCGTCGCAGGCTTCGGGTTGCTCCAGGCGATCGGACATACGGAAGGTACGCAGGAGATAATCGAGAATGTATTGATCCTGATCCTCATATTGTTAGGAATGTGGCACATATATGATGCATACTATGTCAAAAAGTATAACCGATCCTCATTTAGAGCATCCGGATCTACAATGCGTTTTATAGAGAATATGATCAAAAAAGAGAGTTTGCCTGCAATATTCGTGCTCGGGGTTCTCTTTTCCCTTGTCAAAGCTCCGTGCGTTGGTGCGCTGTACCTGTCGATACTGAAGATGCTGCTTGGAGAGGGCACAGCCAGCGGTGCGCTCTATCTCGGCGTGTACAATATAGGGGTGGTCTTTCCCGTGCTCGTTCTCGGGCTTGCAATCACGTTTGGGATGCAGCCTGAATCTGTAAGCCGGTATAAGGATGAGCACAGATCCGCAATCAGGTTCGTGACCGGGGTGCTACTTCTGGCAATCGCAGTCTTGATGGGGTTGGGGGTGGTGTGATCAGTGGGTCAAGTGACTCGGACCCGGATTCACGCACGCAGCCGTTCCACCACATCATCGATGTGCGCCATGTAATCCCGCAGATTCTGCTCGATTCTGTTCAGTTCGTCGGTTGAGAGTGTCACATCGTCGCCAAACTGCGCAAGCGAAATATCGCCATCAGTTGCATTCAGTTCGAGCAATTCCTTGAAGAGTAGATACTTTTCGAAGGATTCCGGAACCAGTTTGTTGAGTTTGAAGCCGCCGAGTAGCAGAAGCACGTCAAACGTCTCTAGGTCATCTTCGACAAACGTAACAGTCGAATAACGCAATTTTCCGATGATGTGATCTTCTATCCAGCCCTTGAATGTGTGATCGAGCGCTCGCTGCTCGAACTGCCCGCGATTGAAGTACTTCTTCGGCACGCGTACGATCAGCCAGACCATCGTCGCAGTCTCCGGGTCAAGCGGGAAGAACGCGTTCTCGACCGCATCATCGAACGCGGATTCGAGGCTGATTAAGTCAACATCGTTTCCGAGGGACATGCATGGTGTGGCATGGTACACACCGATATGCGATGGAAAGACGATGTAATCGTTGACATCAATCACGCGATTCGTGTTTTTCCGCCCCGGAGCCATTATCAAGTCGACCGCCTGTGCAATCATCCTGTTAATCTCAAAGTAATAGTTGGATTCGCCCTCGTCGAGCTCGATTCGTTTTCCGAGGGTCGTGTTGTCGGCGAGGAGCACGATATCGGCATTCTGGCGGTTGTTCTTGCCATATTTCAGCAGTCTGGAGAGTCCGCAGATCGCGTTGAAGTGCCTGTGATCTGCCTCGATTGTGTCAGGCCACACACAGAGCGCGAAATGCTTGTGTCCCGCAGCCGTTCTCCCTGATCCGTGCTTCAGCTGGTCGATTAAGTATGGTATGCTGCCGTTTCCAGTGCCGCCACCGAGCGTCATGATGTCGAACATCGCATCGCCGCTGGTCAACCCGAGGCTCTCGACACGCCTTCGTATGATCTCGTCAAAATCGATCCGTGCCTCATTCTCCCCGACCTTCCAGAAGTTCCCGGTCCCGGTGCTCTGCCTGCCAAAGAGCTGTACACGCTCCCTCCGGATCGTTTCAAGTATCTCGGTCTCTTTATCTCCGAGATTCTCCGCAATCTCGTCGAGTACTTTCTTCAAATCCGCCCTTGCGCTGTTAAGGAGTAAAATTCTATCGCCTATCGCCTCATTTTTCATGCTCGCGAAGTACAGGGCTGCGATCCTGCCCGCACCCTCCCCGGACGCGATCAAACTCCATTTCGTGTAATCATCTGAACTTGCTGAAACCGACATCATTAAATCATTCCACCTGACTATACTTGAATATATGGAATAAAAACAACAAGGTTTAAGTAGATTGTTATGATTCATCATCTAATTCCAGGAGGCATATAATGGCAGACAAATTCCCATTTGAGCTTTCCCCCATGTTCGAGGGGGAACGGATCAGAAAAGACGACATGTATATTGAACTCGCAGGACCCAAGGGCAAGGGCTTTGAACTGGTGCGTGCTGCGGATATGGACGAGGTCGAGGACGACGGATTTACACTGATAGGTCCCGACTTATCCGAGATGAAAGAGGGTGAGAGGTATTCGTTTGCGATGATATACAAAATCGCCGGAGCAGCGATTGAACCGGACCTCGAGGCGATTGTTGAGCGTCGAAATCACGATTTTCAGAACTATATCAGCGGGATCATGCACCTCAATCAGCGATACGATATCTGGCTTCGTGTCGGAAAAGATGCGATTGCGAAAGGACTCAACTCGTTTGAACCGATCGCAAAAGCGACGATGATGCTCTTCAAAAACGAGATGCCGTTCATTGAGAAGATGGAGGCGCTCTATATTACAGGCATCGACGAGATCGAGAAACGATTGCCGGAGGTGCAGGCGATCTACGAGGCAAGAGACGCGAGAACGCGCGATCTGCATGACGAAGATGTGGACACATTCTACGGGTGCACACTCTGCCAGTCATTCGCTCCGACTAATGTCTGCGTCGTGACCCCTGACCGGGTCTCGCTATGCGGCGCGATCAACTGGTTCGATGGAAGGGCTGCTGCCAAGGTCGATCCGGAGGGTCCGCAGTTCGCAATCGAGAAAGGAGAGTGTATTGACGATCTGAGCGGCGAATATGCCGGGGTCAACGAGGCTGCGGCGTCGCTCTCGCAGGGAGAATATTCCAGAATTAAACTACACTCATTCTTCGAATACCCCCACACATCGTGCGGCTGCTTCGAGGTTGTAGGATTTTACATCCCTGAACTCGACGTCATCGGATGGGTGGATCGTGATTATGCCGCTGCCGCTCCAAACGGGCTCACGTTCGCAAATATGGCTGGACAGACCGGCGGCGGTAAGCAGATCGTCGGATTCCTCGGAATCGGTATCAACTACTTCAGGTCCCCGAAATTCATCGTTGCGGATGGTGGCTGGAATCGGGTTGGCTGGATGCCGAAGCATCTCAAGGACCGGGTGCTTGATGATATTCCCGAAGATATCGTGGATGCGATCGCAACCGAGGAGGATGCGACAGATCTTGATTCGCTGAAGACGTTTATGACTGAGAAGAATCATCCGGCAATCGCGGAACTCAAGAAGAAAGAAGAAGCGAAGGAAGCAGAGGAAGCAAAGAAGAAGAAAGCCGTCTCTGCTGCGGCTGTTCCAGAAGTAGTGGCGGGTATGCCGGTTGGTGTGGGTATGCCAATGCCAGCGCCGGTTGCTGGTATGTTGTCCGGCTTTGGAAGTGGTGGCGGTGGCGGAATCAAGATAGTTCTGAAGAACGCAAAGATCACAATCGATCAGGTGATCGTGAAGCACGAAGAAGAGTGAGTGATTGGACGATTCCCGGGACTTTTGTGGCGCGCATCCGCATTCGTGATTTTTAATGCGAATCACAAGATTGCACAGTCTGCGAAGCCATCTCCACAGGATTTCTGTGTTAATCTTGTGTACTCTCGTGGTTTTGTATGCGGATATCCACACAATACTGAGTACGTACGCAGATTACACTAATTTCATCAATCCAATCGTTTTCATGTTCAGTGCTGATTTACCACAACCCAACTGAGCATGTTCTGAATGACTACTACAATGAACTTTTGCAGGGTTGTACGGTCGAATGGTGGCACAACCGCCGAGCACAACGACGGTTGCACCGGTTGCACCAATCGTGCCGCAGTCGTACTACTCCGGGACTGGCGGGCTTTCTGCAGTTGCACCCGCTTCATCGGCAAGTGCTGTGAGGTCAACGACCTCTATTTCGCTCGGAATCTCGAATGTACTATCCGGTAGGTCCTTGTTCAGATCGAACTCGGTCACTTCATAACGCATGCTCTCGGTCTTGCCGTCATTCGACGACCATTTCCAGTCGAGAAGCAGCGTGAATCCGGTCTCCTTGTCCACGATTAAGTCGGCTTTTTCGGGATGCACCTCTTCAGGGGCGAGCGCTTTGTAGAACGTCCACAGTTTGCCGTAGTCCAGTTTGATCGCTTTTCGACCCAGGCACGTCACATCCTTATCCGCTATCCAGTCGTCCTCCCATACGGAGTCGTCAGCATAGTATCCATAAGCCCAGAACGGATTCATGAGCCCAATATTGTCATTGGAGCATTCTCCGTATTTGATCGCATTTCCATCCGACTCGCTGATCATGTACATGCCGCCCGAGTTCTGCACAATGGTCAAACTCGAATCAGCAGCATCTGCTTCGTACATCACAAGTTTGAAGAGATAGACGTCTCCGGATTTCTTGCGCCATTCCTCAAAGACTGTTTCGTCAGCCTCATCGCTGGACACGGTTGCTCTGTAGTGCAACGAGTCCACATCGATCAGGTCGAGATAATTGCCAGCTGATCCTCCATCGCCTGGCAAGTCCGTTGCGGGTTTCTCAGAAACCGAGTCTGGACTCGAGTCTGAATCCGAATCCACACATCCGCTGAACGCAACTGCCAGCGCAAGGATTAGCACGATCGCAAATATTCGTATCTGTTTCATGTTTCCTCCTTCTCTTTTTGTATTCTCCCAGGTGTAGGTGATGCTCTCCGGCGCCACCCATGCCTGATAGCCACTCATGTTCTGTTACACAATATAAAGAGATGGGTTGTATTGGCTCCGGGGGCCGTTGGCTTGTGTTGTGTTGCAGTGATATCGCTCCTGCCGATTTATAACGAATGCACACAAAGAACCACTAACATGCTCGAAGAGATCCTGAGATTGAAACAGGAAAGAAATGCAATCATTCTTGCCCACAACTACCAGCGCCCGGAGATTCAGGATATCGCAGATTTCGTTGGTGATTCGCTCGCTCTGGCGATACAGGCATCCCACACCGATTGTGGCGTGATTTTGTTCTGCGGCGTCGATTTCATGGCGGAATCGGCTGCCATTCTGAGCCCCGGCAAGACGGTTTTGATCCCGGATGCGGATGCCAGATGCCCGATGGCTGCGATGATCACAAGAGATGCGTTAATTGAGATGAAACGAGAACATCCGGATGCGATGGTGGTCTGCTACGTGAATACGAGCGCGTCAGTGAAAGCAGAGAGTGACATCTGCTGCACCTCCGCAAATGCTGTTGCGGTCGTAAACTCGCTTGACTGCGACGAGGTGCTCTTTGTGCCCGACAGGAACCTCGCACTCTATGCCGCACGGTTCACAGAGAAGAAAGTGATCCCGTGGGATGGGTACTGCGCAACGCATCACCAGTTGCTTGCGCGTGATATCCTGGATGCGAAAGAGAGGCATCCCGATTCTGAGGTGCTCGTGCATCCCGAGTGCAGACCTGAGGTGATCGATCTTGCAGACGGTGCATACGGAACCGAGGGGATGGTTAGGCATGTCAGTGACTCGAATTCGGATGCGTTCATCATCGGGACCGAATCAGGGATGGTCCATCGATTACAGAAGGAATTTCCGGAGAGGACGTTTCATGCAGTCTCGGATTACATGGTCTGCCCGCCAATGAAGATGGTTACACTATCCACAGTGGTTCGTTCGCTCGAGAACCTTGAACATGTCGTAACCATACCCGAGGATGTCCGGAAACAGGCGAAAGATGCGCTCGATCGGATGATTGCAATCAAGAGGGAACGTTGATTGATCGGGCTCTTCAGAATCGGAAACTGTGTGATGGCTGGGTTTGCAGCAGTCATTGGCGCAGGAATTGTCTGTGGAATGACCGGGCTTCCAATTCCGGGGACACTTCTTCTCTTTTCGTCGGTTTTCCTTATAACAGGCGCGGGAAATGCGATCAACGACTTCTTTGATGCGGATATTGACGCGATCAACAAACCGACGCGTCCGATCCCATCAGGACGCGTGAACAGAAATGCTGCGCTGTATCTTTCGCTTCTGCTCTTCGGAATCGGGATTCTACTCTCATCTGCTATCGGTACGATCTGCCTTGTAATCGCAATCGCAAACTCGGTACTGCTGATCGCCTATGCTCACAGCCTGAAGCGCACAGTGCTCGCTGGAAATCTGTGCATAGGCTATCTGACCGGTTCAACGTTTCTCTTTGGAGGTGCGCTCTTCGGATTTCCCGGAATTACCAGAACATCGGGACTCTTCGCGCTTGCTGTGCTTGCAACGGTCGCGCGTGAGATCGCAAAGGACATTGAGGATGTGGATGGCGATTCTGCGCTGGAGTTGGTAACACTTCCGATCAGCGTCGGAATAGAGCGGGCAGGGCACGTTGCATCGATCTTTGGCATGATCGCCGTTCTGCTGAGCCCGCTCCCATACTTTGCCGGATTTTCGGTCTGGTACCTAATCGTTGTTCTCTTCGCTGATCTCTCGTTTCTGGCTGCGATACTGCGGTTGAGACAGGGTGATTTTGCAGGCTCATCAAAGCTCTTCAAGGCAGGTATGGCTATCGCGCTCGCTGCGTTTGTGGCAGGGGCGGGGACAGGGACGGTGAGCGGCATGCCGATTGCGAGTCTGTAATGATTGGATTGGATTGGGTGATGTTTCAATCTGGTTTAGGGTTCCGCTGTGAAGTTTCACATCTCGTCACAATATTCTTCGATTAATCGAACAGTTTAAGTACTATGACTCACACTTATACGATCATACAAGCCGATTAATCGACAAATCTGAACAAAAGCAGGTGAAAAGCATGGACGACCACAACGAACCTCTGGCAGTTGTGCTGTACTTACTCAATGTTGTACGGATATCCGCATATAAAAACGCCGACTAAGGACGAGGCGGTTACCCGCCTCTCCTCGTCTCAGAACGGTACGAGAAAGTTTCCCTTCATACACGCTTGCGCATCTCATAACCCTTTCTGTATCGGGCAGCAGTTTATTCCTGTTTC
>JAYEFS010000403.1:0-1920 GCA_034658695.1 Methanobacteriota archaeon
ACAGTAGACCCAACTGGATCACTGGGTGTACTGTTCAAGCCTCTATGGGAATCACCTGCAGACGACGACATGCTGCCGCCTGTCCCGTAGATGACGTCTGAAAACAAGAGTTAATGTGGTGTTCTTCGCCACATTCTCTTAATTTATCGGAGGAAAAGCGATGAATAAACAAAACATTTTGAGACTATTGGTTCCAGTGATCCTGCTGGTGCTGGCAACAGCTGTAGCCAGCCTGCCAGCGGCAGCAGCAACGATCTCAATCGATGATGCGTCTGCGGCTCAGGGCGCCACAACGACCACCCCGATCGGAATAACGCAGTTGACAGAACAACTCGGTGCAGCAACAATCGTTGTGGAGTATGATTCGGATGTGAAGGTTGTTTCCGTAACTTCAGGCACGATGGGTGATCCTGCTTCTGCCAACATCAACAACGCTGAACACAAGACAATAATCTCGTGGTTCAGTACCGCTGGCGTAACCGGTAACCAGACATTTGCATACGTTGAGTTGGAGGCAATCGGTGATTCTGGCGAAGGGGGGCCACTGGAGCTCACAGTTGATAGCTTCGTAATCACGAAGTTTGATGATATAACACACGTTGTTGACAATGGTTGGCTCAGCATTGGTGATGGCGTCGGTGGTGACACCACCATCGCAGATGTGATTCTCGCACTGCAACTCGCAGCCAGCGGCGAATGGAATGCCAGTGCAGACGTCGACGGCAACGGTAAGATCAATTCGCTTGATGCGTTGAAGATTCTGCAGATGGCAGCCGGGAACATTAACCGTGGGAACCCGGGCACTTGTCTGCACAAGAACATGATGTCGATGCGGGATGCATGTCTCGCACTCTTTTTTTCCGAGTCGGGTCACGCAAATCCCGATGCCCGAATCATTAAATACCACGAAACAACAAGTTATCACACAGGTGAACCCAGATGACGGTTGGAATCGTAAGTTATGGAGTGTACATACCGCGTTACAGAATCAAGGTCTCTGAGATAGCGAGGGTGTGGAATGCAGATGCACAGAGCATTGCAGGTGGGCTTCGTGTGCAGGAGAAGTCAGTTCCGGATATGGATGAGGATACTGCGACGATTGCTGTGGAAGCGGCACGGAATGCGGTGAATCGAGCAGAGATTGATTCGTCACGCATCGGTGCTATTTATACAGGGTCAGAGAGTCATCCGTATGCTGTGAAGCCAACCGGAACGATTGTTGCCGATGCCATCGGCGCAGCGCCTGATCTCACGGTCGCAGACTTTGAGTTCGCATGTAAGGCGGGCACAGCTGGAATTCAGACTTGCATGGGGCTTGCGGAATCCGGGATGATCGATCTTGGGCTTGCGATAGGTGCGGATGTTGCTCAGGGTGCGCCCGGGGATGCTCTTGAATACACCGCTGCGGCAGGAGGCGCTGCTTACGTGATTGCCGGGGGATCGGGTTTGGGTGTTGGGGACTCGCTTGTTGCGGAGATTGAGGGCACGTACTCGTTCACGACAGACACGCCCGATTTCTGGCGCAGGGAAGGCATGCCATACCCGGAACACGGAGGCAGGTTCACAGGCGATCCCGCGTACTTTAAACATGTTACATCGGCTGCGCGGGGACTCCTGGAAAAGCTTGGCACAACTCCTGGGGACTACGATTACGCCGTATTTCACCAGCCGAACGGTAAATTCCCGAGGAGGGTTGCAGCGAGCCTTGGCTTCACCTCTGAGCAGATCGAGCAGGGAATCGTGGTGACCACGCTCGGAAACACGTATTCAGCCTCGTGCATGATCGGGCTTGCGGCGATCCTCGATGTTGCCGTGGCAGGCGACCGGATCTTTGTGACGTCGTTTGGGTCCGGCGCGGGAAGCGATGCGTTCAGCCTGCGGGTCACTGAACGGCTGGAGGAGATTCGGAGCAATGCACCG
>JAYEFS010000404.1:0-8561 GCA_034658695.1 Methanobacteriota archaeon
CGGCTGTTGGTTTTGCACCCTCGATGATCGAGGAGAGTATAATCATCATAAACGCGATGCGAGCACGCGGTCTTGAGATCAAAGGGGGGATCAGAACAAAGATCAAGGCGCTGCGGTACATCTTCTTCCCGATGGTTGTCGGACTCCTGCGCAAGGGACGGCAGATCGCAATCGCTGCCGATGCGCGTGCATTCCGCGCGACAAGAAACCGCACCTTTGTGGATGAACTGCAACTGCGCGGGAGCGATTATGTCATGATAATCTACATCGTTGCGATGGTCGCATCCGGATTCATTCTGAGTTCCATCGGTTTCGGCGGAACCGCACCGGGGTTGGGTACATGAACAGGATTCATCGCATTCGGACCTGGATTCGGATTCACAGAAGTCTCACGCTATTGCTTACGCTCTTGATCTCAGTCACCCTCGCTGTGATCGCTTCACCAGCCGCAATTGCGGGTGAGTGGCATGGCAGTGGAACACCGCTCTACACCATCGCATCAGGGGGCGTGCACGGCAGCGTCTATGTCGGTGGGGGGTACGGACTCACCTACGAGGACCCGTACGTCGAGTATTTCGATCTTCCGGCTAATATAATTTATGCTCGGATGTACGTTCCGATGTGGAATTACAACCGGGGGGATACGCTAACCGTCTCGATCAATAAGAAGGAACTGGAGATTCGAGGAGAGCCCGATTACATCGCTGCATGGGGCGTATCCTGCTATGCCTACGATGTAACCGATGTGGCATTCAACGAAGGCATCAACACCATCTCAGCCACGTACGAAAACAACAACGGTGGTCCTTACGGGCTATTTCTCGTCGCAGTCTATGAAAACGAGAGCATGCCCTACACCCAATTCTGGATCGATGAGGGGAATTATGCACTCAGTAAGGCGGTTGCCGCTGACGGCGGTAAAAATCGGGGGGACGCGTTATTTCCGGGAGATGTGAGTACGAATACGGTCAAAAAAGCAGACCTGTGGACAGTGATCATCGCAGGAACCGGGGGGGAGGTTGACGAACTGTGGTTCAACTCGAAATCACTCGGAACGGATATTGGAAGGGCAAAAACAGGAAACTACCTGGATTTCGACCATTTTGACGTGACCCCCGATATTATTAGCCATAATAATACTGCAATCCTCAAGAGAGGCGATGAACAGTACATCCACCTGTTCAATGCGGTTTTATTGGTTGAACACGATGACAATGTCAAAGGCGATACGAAATTAACGATCCATGAGGCACAATCGTCCACCGGACCCGGCATCCCGATTCCGGTCATCGCAGTACTCGTAATCTCAATTATTGGATTTTTCCTGATATATCTGAAGAAAAAACAGGAGCGAGGGCGGGATTAATATGAAATGCAGATATATACCATTTGTTTTTGCCATAATGCTGGTGTTGTCACTTCCTTCTGCGATCCATGCGGCGGAGGGTGCTGGTGGTAGTGCCGATGACATAAGCGTCACGATCACAATCCCGATTCAGAAGGATGTTGTACGCGATGTACTGGTTGCCAGCGATTCGAAGGTGGATGCACAGCACATCACATACGCACGTATTACTTTTGAAAACCGCGGCACAGAGACCGCGAACATCGCCGCAACGATCGTGGTTCCGGATCTGCTCGCAATAGCAGTGCCGGTGCAGGATGAACTGATCGGACAGGTCATACAGGACGGCAACACCCTGACGGTGCACAATCTGGAGATTGCGGGCGGAGAATCCGCGACCGTGCGAATCAGGGTAACTCCCCCGGATTCAATCCCGATGAGGACTGCGGAAACGTTTCACATAACTGTAACGGCAGCAGACGGCAGCAGAATCGAATACGAGCACGAGATCACGGTAATCCCTCCGCCGTCGTGGGTCACCTATGGCACCATCCTGGTAAGTCTGCTGCTCGTTGCAATAGCAATCTTCGCAACAAAACGGTTCGGAATCCTCGAGATGTACTCAACAATCGATCTCGTCACAATCGCACTGCTCGCAGCGCTTGCCGGAGTTGTCTTCAGGTGGTTCTGGCAGACGTTCAACGACATACTCGGACCATTCGGAGGACTGTTATTCACAATCCCGGTCTCGGCGCTGATGGTTGTAGCGTTACATCTCGTGAGAAAACCGGGCACAGCCACGCTCCTCTTCCTTGTTGACCAGCTCGTATGCATGGTGTTCTGGGGCTCAAACATTACAGTCTGGCTCGGATGGTATCTGATCGAGGGTGCGGTCGTGGACGTGGAGGTTGCGCTCTTCAAGGGGAACTATGCAGATACACGGATCGCATCTATGGTATATGGCATGTCACGGGGTTTTATCTCGTACTGGCTATTCTACTTCCTGTTTGCGCCGACTGCGTGGAAGATCTGTTATGCGCCGTGGTACTCATGGTTCCAGGTCGGGCTTGCGGTCGTCGGCGGACTCATAGGTGGATGGCTCGGCTACGATGCGGCGCGGAAGATGCGAAGTGCGATGATGTGACCGGGCTTACGCAATTTCGTTGAAAAGTTACTGATTCTGATGGATTCTGTGGTTTTCAAACGATGCTGAAGGGTGTGGATTTTCAATCTCTGCGCCTTTGCGCCTTTGCGTTATCATTTTATAGTTTAACGCAAAGGCGCGGAGACGCAAAGACGACACCCGTATGCTCACCAACAACACATCACTCCAGCTGGAAGAAGACTATGAAATAAAGGTCGTACAGATCGATGTCGATGGAAACAAGGCACAACTCGAACTGCTCCGGGATGGGGAACTTGTTGACACCGGTATTGTCAATGTGCCAGATACGTTTGTATACATGGGGGACATCGGGGAACTGGATGATGTCCCGCTCATCGCGGTTTATATCGGCAGCATCTTTGCGGGCACAGAGGCTGACATGGTTGGAATCGATGGTATCTTCCAGATATCAGAGATCTGTATCTCTGTGCGACCAGGCGATTCCTACGGCGAGATGAAGATTCTTGCAGACGATTCGAGCGATACGATCAGCATGCACAATTCTGACCCCATCGACCTTCCCATAGGCGGGGACCGGGGCGACCCCATCGATATCGGGGGCAGGATCGGGTTCGCTGTTGCCGATAATGATACCCTGCGTTTTGCTCCTGTTGCAACGATTGTCGAGTCGGGCGTGTATGAGGTCAGGGGCGCGGTTCGTGACGTGGCTCTGAACCAGAGTGCTGAAATCGTGTGGAACGCCTCCAATTCCGCGTTCCTCTGGTACGAGATTGATGGTGGCGCATCAACCGAGACGCTTGCGATCGCACCCGGCACACTCCATGAGCACAGCCGAACGATCGATGAAGGCGCCCTATCCTACACAACTCAGCCGGTCTATCAGGAATACGGTGTCCACGAAAACGAGGGCTTGACCGTTGACGGGCAGGAGGGCTACATGGCAGAAGGCTGGATGGGGCAGCAATATGTGGCGATAGGTGGCAATGCCAGCAAACTCTGCAAACCCCTCATAGAGTTTGGGGATTACGACAAGAAAATGCTTGCGACAGGTGCTGCATGGGATCTTGGCGGGGGATTCACGCTTGTTGCAAGAAGGATTGATCGGGCAGGAGATCGGGTATGGTTCGTTCTGGAAAAAGACGGAATAGAACTCGATAGCGCAGTCGTTTCATCAGGAGAGGTGTGTGTCTGCAGAGCAGATGTGGGAG
Source organism: Methanobacteriota archaeon (assembly GCA_034658695.1). GTDB lineage: Archaea > Halobacteriota > Methanosarcinia > Methanosarcinales > Methanogasteraceae > Methanogaster_C. The sequence continues at coordinate 3,680 of JAYEFS010000404.1, forward strand.
ATTGCGAAGACGGGAAAAATATCCCGATATTCTCATGCTGTGTGGATGCCATCTTCTGTGGAACCGATGTAAACGTGGTACAGGTCAAGCACGTCTTCCTGATCGATTGTGACCCGCTGGAAATCGATTCCGATCTGTTCGAGCGCAGGAGGGTCGTGACCGCAGATTCCAGTCAGATTGTTCTCAGAAACGATGAGACAATCGATCTGGGCGCAGGAACCACCGAGCATATCATGGACGAGATGTACTTCAGGATCGCGGATAACGACTCAAGCGTCCGGTTCTACCCGTTCGTTGAGCGACTGGTGTAACAGGGCGCGGATGAAGCAAACGCTCCTGCGATCTCTGATCTCTGATCCGTGACACATCGCAGTGAATGCCGTCGCACTACCAAAACTCCGGTTCTGCGATGGCTATCACACCTTTTAGGAGGTATCTGATCGTACCACGGTTTCCGAAGTTTTTAAAGAGCTCAATTCGTGGCTGCCATTCGCCGCAATATCCTCGAAAAAGGAATTGGTGCGCCGGGTTAAAGGGAAGTATATTGTGATAGTATGTAGAGAATTGAGTATAGTTGATGGATTTGTGATCGCCGCATTCTTGACGCGGCAGAGAAAACGACTTAAGAATTGATGAAAGATATGGACGCGGTAGAATTAAAAAGAGTATTGAATCCCATACCCGAATTCATGGAAGCGACACATCAGAGAATTCGGACACCATACAATAAAGAGGCTGATGTTCTGTACCACAATTTCAAAAAACCAGGTCATGCAGACGATTTCGAGCTTACGGATGATAATATCCTGATCAGATATGAGAACAGGGCTGTTATAGGGATCACCATGCTCAATGCGAGCAGAAGGATGGCGGAATAATGGTGCGACATGGCAGTAGACGCCCATCGGAGGAGATTTCAGACTGATGGCGCTTCCTGTGAACATCCGTGAATTGATAAACGGCAGAACTGTTGAGTGGGAGCGAATCGAGTTTAAACAGGGCTGGAACCCGATCTCAACAATACACAGTATCTGTGCATTTGCCAACGATTTCAGGAACTGGGGCGGCGGTTATATCATAATCGGAATCGAAGACGATGGCGGACGTCCGGTCCTGCCGCCCGTTGGAGTCCCGCTCACAAAGATCGATGCCATCCAAAAAGAATTGCTTGAACTGTGCTACAAACTACGACCGTATTATGCCCCCCTCGTTGAACCGGTTGATTTCCAGGATAAAAAGCTCCTGATCATCTGGGCACCCGGAGGCTCCAACCGACCCTACAAAGCGCCTGAACAACTATCAAAAAGATCTGTTTACAGCCCCTACATCAGACACTACTCCGTGACCAAAAAAGCGAGCCTCGACGAAGAGCGGGAACTCCTGTCAATGGCAAATCAGATTCCTTTCGATGATCAGATCAATCACCGTGCCGAGATAACGGATCTGAACCTGACGCTGATCAGGGCGCATCTCGCCGAAACAAAGAGCGCTCTCCTGACCGAATCAACAAATTTGCCTTTTTCCGATCTGTGCAGGCGCATGAATATCGCCGAATGCCCGGATGAATATTTGAATCCGAAAAACATCGGGCTCCTCCTCTTCAACGAGCATCCGGAACGATTCTTCCGCGGCACACAGATCGATATCGTCGAGTTCGAAGATGCGACCGGGGACCGCTTTACTGAAAAGACGTTTGTGGGACCGGTTCAACAACAGATCAGATCTGCACTCACCCATCTGAAAAACAATGTGGTAACCGAATCAGTTCGTAAAGTTCCAGGTCAAGCAGAAGCCATCCGGTTTTTCAACTATCCGTATGAAGCCATCGAAGAAGCCGTTGTGAACGCGCTCTACCATCGTAGTTACCAGAACGAAACGCCTGTTGAGGTTCGTATATTTCCCAGACAGATCGAGATCATCAGCTATCCGGGACCGCTTCCTCCACTCAGCAAAGATAACCTGAATAATGAGCACGTCACAGCGAGAAAATACCGTAACCGCTGCATCGGGGATTTTTTAAAGGAATTACATCTTACAGAGGGGCGGGGTACGGGTTTTCCGAAAATACGGCGGGCGATGAAGGAGAACGGGTCTCCGGAACCGGTTTTTGAAACCGATGGCGATCGTAATTATTTCATGACACTCTTGGCCGTTCATCCGGAGTCACTGGTAGGTGAGCAAGTTAGTGAGCAAGTTAGTGAGCAAGTTATTCAGATACTTGAGTTCTGCAAAACAGAGCGGAAGAAACGGGAGATCTTAGATTATCTCAATCTCTCGCCTGCTTACATGAATTACAAGAGATACATTCTGCCCCTCTTACAAAATGGTTTGTTGGCTTTTACCATTCCGGATAAGCCAACAAGCAGATCACAGAAGTACAAAATCACTGAATCTGGACTTGGTGTTTTGAAACATCATGTTAAAAATGGTGAAAAGTGTGACCGGAGATAATAACCAATGGACGGAATAGAGACACTTCCAGATTGGAGCCATATAGGACAACTACGAAAACACATCTGGTGCGATCGTGAATTTGGTAAAGCAGCTGTTATGGTTGGGGCTGGTTTCAGCCGAAATGCAAAAAGAATATCGCCGAGAACCTCGCTTGTTCTATTATGGCATGAACTTGCCGGGCTCATGTATGATTCTCTATATCCGCCGGAAAACCCTCCCGAACAAGACCGCGAAACAAAAAAGTTGAAGGCAATCTCCGGCGAGGGTGCTTTAAAATTGGCAAGCGAGTATGAAGCATCTTTCTGCCGGCAGGCACTCGACGAATTCATCGAAGAGTCCATCCCCGATACCAGTTACAGTCCATGTGAACTGCATGAACTACTCCTAAACCTTCCATGGTCAGATGTCTTTACCACCAATTATGACACATTATTAGAGCGAACCTTGCCAGCCATTCATGACCGAAAGTACGATATCGTTTTGACACCCTCCGACATTCCCGGTAAGATGAAACCACGACTCGTGAAACTACATGGGAGCTTCCCATCTCATCGCCCATTTATCATCACAGATGAAGATTACCGCACCTATCCTAAAAAGTTTGCCCCATTTGTAAACATGGTTCAACAGTCCATGATGGAAAACGCTTTTTGTTTGATTGGCTTCTCAGGGGATGATCCTAACTTCTTACACTGGTCCGGGTGGGTACGTGACAATCTGGGAACAAACGCCCCATGCATTTACCTCTGTGGCATTCTGGATCTCACTCCTCCGCGAAGGCGAGTACTTGAAGATAGCGGTGTCATTCTTATAGATCTTTCGCCATTATTTCCGGAATCGGATTGGATTGATCCAGAGCTGCGTCATGCAGAAGCATTGAAATGGTTCCTATCAGAAATAGAGCGTGGCAAACCACCCAATGTTATGAATTGGTCAATACATTCGAGTGAACGTATTGGGAAGTTAGAACATACTAATCGACCTTTGCAGGCAGGAGACCTGAAAAAATTATGCAGTGAATGGCGCCAAGACCGGCTAAATTATCCGGGTTGGGTGGTTGCTCCTAAAAAGAGTAGAGATGGTCTTTGGATGAATATTGAACGATTGATTGAGCCGGTGCTTCAATCCATCGAAAATATCACTCCACCTGAAGATCTGTTCCTGTTATATGAATTGAACTGGCGTTTGGAAACAGCTCTAATACCCCTTTTCGTGAATCATTTTGAAAAGATCACCCAAGTTATCGAAACTTTCAATCCATACCCAAATCTGGTCGAAATCAAAGGTGCCACGATAGTACCATATGAGGACGAGTATAAACAATGGGACTGGAAATCCATTGGGGAACACTGGGTTGGACTTGCTTTTGCCCTTGCAAGAAAAGCCAGAGAGGATCACGACGAAAATCTGTTTTGCTTATGGATGGATCGTCTGACAAAGGTGGTCAAACAGCGCACAGACTGGCAGGCACGATGGTTTTACGAGAAATGCTTGTTCTACCTTTTCCGTTTTGACCAGGGGAAAATTCGGGAAATACTGGATAATTGGCCAGAGACGAGTGACCTACCCTTCTGGGAGGTCAAACGCGCTTCAATACTTGCTGAACTCGGCGAGTTAAAGGAAGCTGAAAGGATAGCCGAGGGTGCTCTATCAAGAATTCGGTCCCAGATTCAACCATACTCTATCGATTATTCTCTTGTATCTCAGGAAGGTTGGGTAATGCTTCTTTTGAAGGATATAAAACGTAATGAGTTCAAAATGGACTTTGAGGGGGGATATCGAGATCGTTGGGCCAAAATAGAGGCTTATCGATGTAGTCCCTGGCCAGATATTGATACATTGAAATTGATTCTGAATCGACCGCGTCCGGTCCGTCGACCGGGGGAGGGACTTACAATAACATTTAGTACACTATTATCTGGATTGAATATCCCTTCTGATATTCTTCCAGCTTTTGCGTTGTTCAGGATGTTTGAGGAAGGTGCAGTACCAATAAAGTTCGTCGATGGCAATACCGTGTTAAATTCGGCTGAATGGATATCGTCTTTTGCTACTCGCTGGTCGTTTAGTTCTATGATCCGAGCGGGTCCGATCAAATTGGGTGGAAAAGGAGGGATCGAGGAATGGTTTGATACCGTTCGTGTGGCGACCCTATCACAGGATGACATAAACTATCTTGACAAAATATGCGCAAACTCTATGAGATGGGCATTAAGACATCTGGGAGAAAATTCACAGAACCTAAATGAGCCGAAAATAAGATTTTTGAAAGATCGGGTCAAAAACCAATCAGAACTGCTATCATGTATTTGTTTCCGTTTTTCTAATAATCGGCTTGATCAATTGTTTAAGTTGGTGTTGGATATGTATAGACTGCCAATCTTTCGTAAGGACTATTCTCTACACAATTGTGTAAATATCCTTTTCC
>JAYEFS010000405.1:0-1913 GCA_034658695.1 Methanobacteriota archaeon
AACGCGCCGTATTCAGCGCGCCACTTATCTATTGTCCATTGAGGACGGGGTGACAAAAAGGAACAAAAATGGCAAGGTTTTGGGATGTGGAACTCACCCGAATATGGAGAGTTTTCATCACCCCACCCATAACCTACAATGTATCCGCTTCAAATTAAGTGGTAACTGAGACACCATCTAAAAATCGGAGATTTATGACAATACCTTCGCCACATTGTTCGTCGGTATAGCCCGGCTTTTAGCGTTCAGGACCTTAACGCACACTTTATAGGTAGCAGATATGTTCGCGAAATATTAAAATTGCTACCGCAAAAACCAGACCCAATTTTAATTCAAGAGAGGGGTTGCAGATAACGAAAATCGGCAGTATTAATGTTGGTTGATGGTGCGGGTATTGTCATGATAATTATCGTAGATGTGGATTTCATAAATTTACGCAGATGTTGCCTTAAATCAGTGGAATCCGTGTTAATCTGTGTCTTATATGGCTTTTAACCACAGATCAACACTGATAAACATAGATTGAGGTTTTTATGTACATCTTTCAGAAAGACTGAAGATGAGTTTTACCATACTTTTTGAAGCGGATACAACTTATGAACCATATGCAATTAGATAGATCAACTACATTCGGAGGATTTGAATGATCGTATCAAAATGCGTGGTATGCGGCGGAAAAGTTGAAGAAAGTGAAGTCAATGAAGAGATGAGGGTCGGAAATGACTTCGTTGTGATCGAGAATGTTACAGCAGGCGTTTGCATGGAATGCGGAGAGCGATACTATCCGCCAGGAGTTGTTGATAGGCCCAGATATGTTGAGACACGCGCAATGAATCAGAAGAAATTGAAAAGATGGGACGTGGTGTGGCGTGCATACGGGATATGATACGGTGCTCCGGTCGCAGACATTTCTGTCTGAGCTCTCTGGTGGGGCTTACCACTCTGTGGTAGACGTAAACAACGACAGTCGCGATCAGTCTGTGAGTGGCAGTGATGGTGTTCGTGCGGCGGGTAGCAATCGGACTGCCTCGCAATTCCATTTTACAGGGACAGAACACCGCCGCCCAATCAATCACTCCATCTCATCGATCATCTTTGCGAGCCTGTCGCACGAGACCCCATGCTTCGCCTCGCTGCAGACCTTGATCTTGTCGAGAAGTGCGCATAGGTGATCTTGATCGAGATCGTAGCCAAGCCGCTCTGTTACGAACTTGAGAGCCTTCTTTCCGGTGTGCTTGCCAATGATGTAGTTCCTGCCACCGCCCACAAGTTCCGGCGAAAATACCTCGTAGGTGCTGGTATTCTCGAGCATCGCTGCGATGTGAATCCCGGATTCGTGGCAGAACGCATTTTCACCGACTATGGGCTTCGTTTTCGCAACTCTGACTCCTGAATACTTCTCCACCATCTTCGAGAGCGACAGGAGATGCGAGAGATCGTATTTGTCGATTCCGTACTGAATCAAAAGCCCGACGAGCAACTCCTCAAGCGGCGTGTTTCCGACACGCTCACCAATCCCATTCACAGTGGCATGAAGCTGCGTTGCCCCGGTCTCCGCAGCAACGATCGTGTTTGCGGTCGCCATTCCGAGGTCGTTGTGGCAGTGGATACAGAGCGGGGTCTTCGTCGCCTTCTTGATCTCTTTTATCATGAAATACGTGGTACTCGGATCAAGAATCCCAACCGTGTCTGCGATGCTCAGATAATCCGCGTTGTGCAATTCAGCGATCCGGTAGACCTGTTTCAGCACATCCATATCTGTGCGGGTTGCATCCTCGGCAGCAAATCTGACCGCAAGCCCGTGATCCTTCGCATAGTCCACGACATCGATTGCGCAGTCGGTAGCCTCGTCTATTGTCATGTGGTGCTTGTAGCGCAGATGAATGTCCGACGTTGCGATGAAGACGCTCACG
>JAYEFS010000406.1:0-8546 GCA_034658695.1 Methanobacteriota archaeon
GTAAATAATAGTCCCAATGCTCACGATAGCAATCCCGCAAGCAATGACTGGCATCACCCAGTTCTTCTTGAAGGAAACTACTGGTCTAACTACGCTGGCGCTGATAATGGCACTGGCACCGATAAACATTACGTGGTAGGCGATGGAGTGGGAGATACCAACATACCGCACCCTGGTGTAAATTATGATTATTATCCGTTTGTGAACGAGAGTGGTTGGACATTGCCAAAATTGAATATCAGTCATGCCCATACAGACAAAATAGTGTATGGTTTGAATAAAACTGTAACTATTTCCTGTATCGTACAAAATGGTACTGAAGTTAATATTTTGGCTGATGCCATAAATGCAAAAATCATAAAACCGGACGGTTCGACTGAATGGGTTACCTTATTTGAATCGTTGATTGGAAATTACAATGGAACTTTTACAAATACGTCGTTATTTGGGACGTACGATGTAACCATCTACGCTTATGACAGTGAATATCTTACTGATATCGCTACGTTGAGTTTTGACGTTCTACCAGACCATGATGTAACCGTAACCTGTATAGATGCACCCAGTTCCACAGAAGTTAACACAACAATACTTTTCAATACAACGATAAGCAATATTGGTTTAAATAATGAAACTAATATACTTATTAACTTTAGAGTGGATGGAATACAACATGATACTACAACTATACCATTCCTTAAGAGTAGAAGTTGCACTAACGTGTGTTTCCAATGGACTGCTCCAAGTGTCACTGGAAGGCATGATGTGCTGGTATATGCCGAACCCGTGGTTAATGAGATGATACTGTGGAATAACAAGCTGAGCAAAATCATTACAATCGGCGATATACTGGTACCTGCCAATTATCCGACAATTCAGCAAGCCATAGATAATGCGATTGTTGGTGATATGATAGTCGTAAGAGATGGCATATATACAGAGAATGTGGTGGTGAATAAAAGTTTAACGATTACGATAGCTGAGAATGGGTCTGCTTTAACAATCATTCAGGCTGCAAATCCGGATGATGGTGTATTTGAAGTGACTGCTGATTATGTAAACATCTCAGGGTTTACAGTAACCGGGGTAACCGGGACGGATGGGGCTGGATTTTATCTATACGGTGCGGATTACTGCAACATTTCTGGCAACAATGTATCAGATAATGACAAAGGCATCTACTTGTCGTCTTCGAACAGCAACAATCTCGCGAATAATACCGCAAACCGGAACGACTGCGGCATCCACCTCAGTTCTTCGAGCAACAACACACTTGCAAAGAACAACGCAAGTTTGAACAAGGATCGCGGCATCTACATGGATTCTTCGAGCAACAACAAGCTCGAGGAAAACACTGCAAACTGGAACAACGGCGACGTCGGCTGCAGCGGCGATGGTTGTGAGTGGCCCGTTATGATCGGTAGTGACGGTAGTGATGGCTATGGTTATGGCATCTATCTGTCATCTTCGAGCAATAACACGCTCACGAAGAATACTGCGAACTTGAATGGTGGCAGAGGTGGCTGTGGCGGCGGCGGTTCATTCTGTTACTATGGTGGTGATGGTGGCAATGGCTACGGATACGGCATATATCTGTATAGTTCTAGCAATAACACGCTCACAGGAAATATCGCGAACTTGAATTGTGGCAGGGGTGGAGCTGGTGGCAGTGGCGGCGGCAGAATTGGCGGCAGTACCAGCGGTGGCGGTGGCGGCGGTGATGGCGGTGATGGCTACGGCTACGGCATCCGCATATCTTCTTCGAGCAATAACGTGCTCACAGAAAACATCGCAAATTCGAACAACGGCGATGGAGGCAGAGGCGGCAGAGCATTAGATATTGATGCCGTTGCAGGTAGCTCCGGCAGTGACTGTGGCTACGGCATCCGTATGCGGTATTCGAGCTACAACACCCTCTACTACAACAACCTCATCGCCAACGTCATAAACGCCTACGACTCCTCCACCAACCAGTGGAACTCCACAACCGCTGGCAACTACTACTCCGACTACAATGGCACCGATCCTGACGGCGACGGCATTGGCAATGACCCACACCCGATCCCGGGCGGCTTGAATATGGATCACTATCCCCTGATTGCGCCATGGTGCAATACATGGACGCGCAACGACGCCGTTACCGCAGCGGACGCGAGGGTCGCGCTACAGATCGCAGCCCGCGGCGGATATGACAATCTCGCGGACGTGAACGGCGACGGGCGCATCACCGCGCTCGATTCATTGATGATTGTGCGGGCGGCAGCCAGCAGCCGGGACGATGGGATCGAATGACCTTCCTGCCCCCACGGCATTCCCGGCAACCCCCTCCCATGTTTTCAGCTGTGCAACTCCACATATTCGCCAGAAACGTATGTGAGAGGCGTTCTGAACTCAGTTCTGGCATCGAAACCTTCCTCAAGCAGGATCAAGATCGTAATTTCAGAGTTCGGGCTGAAATCGGACGCGCTCGCGGTTGTGTCAATGCCAAGCTCGATCATATCGCCGCATTCGATGTATGGACCGTCTGCCCTATCTGCTGCATCGCCTTTTATCCGTATCCACCGGCTGACATTGAAGAAACCATCTCCGTAGGAGTCCGAGGTCTTGTTGTATCTCAAAAACACTGGAGTCCTGCCGGCTACGCCGACCCTGATGACCAGAGCATCGATTGTGATAATTCCACTCCCTGTGATCGGTTCGGTGAGTATGCCAAAGCTGGAAATGCCATCACCAGTCATCTTTCCGCTCACGGATAGGATGGTGATTCCGGTTGCCACACGCTCTTTTGACTCGTCTCCGGTCTTCGCAGCTTTATTTACGAACATGTTGGTTGTACCGGTCAGCGCGGTCACAACGATTCCGGTGATCAAAATCGTTGCGATGAAGAGGATCAGTATGCTGGCACCGACGTCCGCTCTGCAATCATCGATCATCATAGTTTCTTCATAGCTGCTCCGTATCCGACACCCCGTTTGCGACGACCACTTTTATGGACTTTCCTGCAGGATTTACGCCGGAAATTGTGAGATTCACAACCTCTGCGGGATCCCACTGGAGATCGCCGTCATCGTTCTCGATATTGGACGTGAGAATCGTCTGGTACACCCCGTTGACCAGAAGCGCTAGGGTGTCTGTCGAATTGTCAAGCGACGTCTTCCCCGTATTCAGCACATACACTCCCGGATGCGAGGATGCAGCCGGGTCATTGATGATCACAATCTCGCTTTTCAATTGATCGGTGAGGTGGGAGTTTCTCACAACCACAGCGCCCGATAGCGAGCCTGTCGTTCCGTACAACGCAACCACAACAACGGATGCGATGATTACCGATGCGATGAAGAAGATCGCCTGTGATGCAGGCATTCCTGCCATTCAGACCACCCCTGCATGAGCCGATCTTCCGTTCGCGGTCACGATCTTCACATCATCGCCGATGTCCAGATCGAGCGTCGCCTGAAACCCATCTCCCGGATATGCCCATCCGGACAATTCCGGGTTGAAGCTGTCGCTTGCGCCATTTACGAGCACGATGAGATCGGCTTTGTCAATAGAGGTCGTTCCGGTATTTTTGATGTAAAAATTATCGCTTCCGGACGTGTTCGCAATTTCCCCTTGATCCTCATAGTGGTATTGCGAGGTACTGTACACCCCAATTGTGGTATCCAGTTCGGATAGCCTCATCGCATGCTTCCCGTCTCTGGCGTCCCGCAGCGACTCACAACTATTGCTGACACGTTCGTAGTGCACGGTTGCGGTCAGGATCAGCCCGATAGCAATGATTGCCGTGGCAACAGATATTCCAAACCCCATTACAAAAAATATTGGCGGCGATCGTATTAATGATTTGCGTTAGCTTCATTAACCACTGCCCCATACAGTACCAACATGTTCGGCGAGAAGGACCGGGAATTGTTCGAACGGAACTACCGCACCTGGATCGAATCGGTCGCATCCAGCGTTGCGGAATCGATGAAACATCTCGAGAGATCCGAGATAGAGGCGATAATCGGACGCTATGAACGGTACCAAAACGATCCCCCGTCGATGTACACTGCGATCACCGGAGATCGCCGTACACAGGTCGATGAGATGGTCGGACGTGACCGGTTACAAAACATTCTCCTGTTGTCGATGGACGCCGTCTCGTTCACGCCGTCAATCTTCGCGCAGCATCCGGGGGTTCTCGACTACGCGTTTGCGATGAACAGACGTTTCTTCTTCAAGATATACTGGTTCCCAATCATCGCAATCAACCGGACATACATCGAGCGGGCAAGCGAGCATGAACTGCATTTTGCACTCGAACACGAACTGACCCAGAACAAGATGTACACCGAGCACATGGATTTACACGGGCACAAGTATCTCAGAGTTGATGACAAACGCACGATCAGTGAGCAGGCGATTCCGCCCGCAATCGAGCGATCCGGAATCACGGACGAGGAGCGCGTAAAGGAGCATGGATTGATGAATGAGATTGTGACATCATCCCCTCTCGTGCCAAAGACCTTTGCAGAGACCTCGCTCTTTGAATATCTCGAGGTGAACTGGGATTCCATAAAAGATCTCGGCGTCAAAGGCGAGACTGAGTCGGAGAAAGAGTTTGAGGAGATGTTGTCCCAGGAACACGGATGGATCGATTTTTCTCATGAGATATACGGACTGTACCTATCGAAGCTGAAGCAGGAACTGGATCTCACGTACCGGGAGTACGGGTATGTGTGAAGTCGTGGAGACTGCAATTGAAAAGTCACCAATCTTACGCCTTTGGATAGTTTTCTGTTTCCGATAGAAATTGCGACCAGATCTCTGGAATGTCATTGACAAGGTCTTCCAGATGGGTCTCCTCGATCATGAACCCATAAGCATGGACGAAAAAGTGTCTGAACGTCAGATATCTGTAGAGTTCATCGGATAGTTCCTCTGAAACAATTCCCATGGATGCCAAGAGGTATGACAGGTCTTTGTGCCATGTACCTGACATGGGCAACTCACCACCCTTCGCAACTATGATTTGCTTTAAAAGTTTATCCGTTCTGTCAGTTTCGTGTAATTCCCATCTTTTCTTTTATCCTGAAGTCCATCTTCGCCAGATTTCTTAAGAATCTTGCAATAGCGATAGTATTGTTTGCGAGTAAACGGAACAGAATTCTGTTTAAAATATGTTGTGATGGGGAGTTTTGACTCTTTGATATTTTTGATGGTGCTTAACTTTGTCACATTACAGACAAATCAACAGCAGGCGGTGGCATGACCTCAAACCGTTTGGAAAACAAAACCACCATCAAGCGCCCGAATGGGTGGGTAATCTGACAAAGTGGTATAGGATCCCACATATTCGTTCTTCTTCTGACATTTGATGTATGATGCGTGTAGCTCCTATATAGATTGTGACATTTAGGATGGTGTAAAATTTGATTTATTCGAAAGTCATGATATAGTGTTTTTCGTATCAGCTATACTTCACACCGCCACAACTTGAGCTTTTTCAAATCTCCGAAACCGTACTGTAAGCAAGGCGCTGAGTCCTTGTTTGTGGGTTGTATCAGTTTGGTTCAACCAATAAAAAAAGCGCAGTTTATGCCGGTGCTGAGTATAAACACATACTGTTTCTGTAAGGGCATCCCACAGAAGGACGATGATATTTCACAGCGTCACCCGAACCGTCCGGTGATGTAATCCTCTGTACTCTTCCTCTCAGGCATCTCGAAGATCTGTTTCGTCTTCCCGAACTCGATTATCTCGCCAAGCAAAAAGAACGCAGTGTAATCAGAGACCCGGGCAGCCTGCTGCATGTTGTGCGTGACGATTATGATTGTGTAGTCGCGTTTTAAGTTGTTGATCAGATCCTCGATCTTGGCAGTCGAGATCGGGTCGAGCGCACTGCACGGCTCATCAAATAGCACGACCTTTGGCGCAACCGCAAGCGTCCGTGCGATGCAGAGCCGCTGCTGCTGTCCACCGCTCAGACCGAGCGCGGACCTGTCAGGAATTCCTGCAACCTCGTCCCAGAGCGCAGCAGCTTTCAGGCTTTCCTCAACGATTCTGTCGAGCTCTTTCTTCTCTTTAACACCGTGCAGGCGGGGTCCGTAGGCGACATTGTCGTATATCGACATCGGGAACGGATTGGGCTTCTGGAATACCATTCCGATCTTCTTTCTGAGCGCCACCACGTCCACGCTCCTGTCGTAGATATTCATGCCCTCAAAGAGTAACTCACCGGTTACGCGACAGTCCTTGATCAAGTCATTCATCCGGTTGATGCAGCGGATGAACGTGGACTTGCCGCAGCCCGATGGTCCGATTATCGCAGTCACCTTCTTAGTCGGTACCGCCATTGTGATCTCTTTTAGCGCCTGCTCAGTGCCGTACCAGAGGTTTAAGTCCTTGCTCTCGATTTCAATTTCTGACATAATGTCTCCCGTAATGCCGCTGGATCGTAATCGCTGCAAGGTTAATCGCAAGCACCATCACGAGCAGCACAATCGAACTGCCGTACGCCATTGGATTGGATATGCCCTCTGACGCGAGGATATATATGTGATATGGCAGCGCACGCACCGGATCGAAGAGGGACATTGGCATCAGAAGCGATGACCCGGCTGTGAACATGATCACCGCGGTCTCCCCGATCGCTTTTCCAATTCCGAGTATGACTCCTGTCGTGATGCCGGGAATCGCACTCGGGAGCACCACTCTTCGCACGGTCTGCCACTTTGTTGCGCCGAGCGCAAGGCTTGCCTCACGAAACGCGTTCGGCACAGTCTTGATTGACTCCTCTGATACTCTGACGATCCATGGCAGCACCATAAACATGAGCGCAAGCCCGCCCGAGAGAACCGAAAAACCAAATCCGAGATAGATTGAGAGGAACGCATATCCGAACAGTCCTATCACAATGGAGGGCACACCTGCCAGACACTCGACACCGAAGCTGATTACGGCGGTAACAGCACTCTTCGGAGCATACTCGGCAAGATATACCGCAGCGCCGATTCCGATGGGAACCGATGAGAGCATCGCAACCATCATCAGCCAGAACGTGCCGACGATTGCGGGAAGAATGCCCCCCTCCGCTCCACTGAGTCTCGGTGATTCGAGCAAGAAAGAGAGAGTTATCACGTGAACACCCTGAACCACGATATAACCAAGAATAACTGCCAGAATCAGGAGGGCTATGCCAGCAGACACCCACAGCGCAACCTTTGCTGCTTTATCCGCCGTTACTGGCGAGATCAACGCGGTCACCGTTCCACCCCCATCCTCGATTTCAGAGCCCTGTGCGAGATCACATTCAGTACAGCAACCACGATAAAGAGCACAATTCCGGTTGCAAAGAGGGCGCACGCATGGTCCCCTGTAGCATAACTCATCTCGAGTGCGATATTCGAGGTCATCGGTCTGACCGGATCAAGGATGTCGTAGATCGGCGACGGGAGCATCGAGACGTTGCCAGCGACCATCAGAACTGCCATGGTCTCGCCGATGGATGTCGCCATTGCGAGGATGACTGCTGCAACAATTCCGGATCGTGCGCTCGGCAGGATCACTTTTCTGATCGTGTACCAGTGTGTTGCACCGAGCGCAAGCGACGCATCCCGGTAATCATTCGGAACTGCCCTGATCGCATCGTCGGATATGCTAATGATGCGTGGAAGCGCCATTATCGCAAGGATGATCGAAGATGCGAGGATGGAGAAGCCCCAGCCTCCAAAATGGTCTTTGATGAACGGGACGAGCAGCACAAGTCCGACGAACCCGAGGATCACGGATGGAATTCCGACCAGAAGTTCGATTGAGTGCTTGATAAGAGACCGTGCCCACGACGGTGCGATCTCGGCAAGAAAGACTGCGCACGCGATTCCGAACGGCACGGCAAGGACGAGCGATCCGATCGCAACATAGAACGATCCGACAATCATAGGAAAGATCCCGTAGGTGGGATCCCCGACCATTGCAATCGGATTCCACCGCATCCCGAGACAAAAATCGATGACTCCCACTTTTGTGAGGATCGGGAGACCCTCTTTTACGAGAAAGATCAAAATCAGTGCAACAATTATAATTGCGGTCGCTGCTGATGCGAACAGAAGCATTTCAATTATTTTTTCGCTGAATTTCCGGTTCATGCGTTTCCATGTCTTCGAAGCATTGTCATGCGGGCGTTCGCTCTTGCTGAATCTGGTATACGCAAAATATCCACCATGAATCTGACGATCATCTTCAACGATCCGGTAATCTCTTCTGTCGTCGATATCATTGCCATCATATCATTGATTGGAGTATATGTAGTTTACCCCAATATTTATATAGGTGATCTATATAGTATGTATTTCTCCGTAGTATTGCGGGAAATTTTCTGATTCTGATGGATTCTGTGGTTTTCAAAAGATGCCGGAAGAGACTTATTCATCCTTCGCGTCTTGGCGTCTCGGCGTTTCTCTGATTTAACGCAAAGGCGCAGAGACGCAGAGACACAGAGAGGTGCCCGCGACCCCACACACGCGAAGGCTGCCGATAGCGACCACGGAAAATGTCAGAACCGG
>JAYEFS010000407.1:0-8518 GCA_034658695.1 Methanobacteriota archaeon
TTATGTGCACTGTTTGGACCCAACGGCACTGGAAAAACGACTTTGCTCAAATGCATAGCACGATTACTCAACTATAAAAAAGGCAATATGTTCGTGGAGGGTGAAAATATTAACAAGAAGAAAGCGACGGAGATTGCAAAATTGATCGCTTATGTGCCGCAAGAGCATAAACCACCATTTCCATATCTGGTGAAGGAGATTGTTCTGATGGGCAGAACTCCTCATTTAGGGGGGGCGTTTGGTCCGGCAGAGAGCGATACCAGAGCTGCGATAGAGGCGATAGGGATGATCGGTATTGCTGATATCGCTGACAGACCATATACCGCCCTGAGTGGTGGGCAGAGGCAGCTTGTCCTGCTGACAAGAGCGCTTGCGCAGGGGACAAAGATCTTACTGCTGGATGAACCAACGTCCAATCTCGATTTTCAGAATCAGATAAAGATATGGCGTATCATCAAAGAACTTACCAGAAACGGCGTCACCGCACTGACATGCACGCATGACCCAAATCATGTTATGTGGTTCTGCGATAAGGTGATTGTTCTGGGACCCGATGGTATTATTGCCAACGGGAGTCCGGCAAAGGCTCTGGCAGGTGGAACACTGAATGAGATCTACGATGGCATCTGTGATGTGAAGAGTTTTGGTGGTATGCAGATGGTTGTACCGGCAGGAATAGAGGTTAAATAATGACGGTTACTTATCCGTCCCGGATTGTCTTATGGAAGACAGAGGCTGAATCAAGCCCGTCTGTCACAATCGTCGGGAATAAAGAGGTATGAGATCATGATCAAAGATATTGACTGGAACGAGATGTGGATTGAGGCAACTGAGAATTCCTCATGGAGAAAGCGACGCGGAGACATGACAGAGTTCTGGAATAAGAGATCTCGGAAGTATAGCGAGTCACTGAAGCACAACGATCGCTCTATTCAGATGATATCGAAATTGGATATTGATCCGGAGTCTACCGTGCTTGATATCGGTGCAGGACCGGGCACGCTCACAATCCCGCTTGCAAAGATCGTAAAGCACGTGACGGTCGTGGAGCCATCGAGCGGAATGCTCACCTGTCTGAAAGAGAATGCAGCAGATGAGGACCTTTCGAACATAACCTGCATAAACAAGAAATGGGAGGACGCCACCCCCGGCGCGGATCTTGATGAGTATGACGTTGTGATAGCATCTTATTCGCTTGCGATGCTCGATATGACGCATGCACTATCGAAGATGAATGAGGTTGCAAGACGGTCTGTTTATCTGTTCACCTTTGCAGGAGGTCGTGCGTGGGATTATAACGAACTCTGGCGCAGATTGCACAACGAAAAGTATCGAGACGGACCCGATTACATCTACATCTACAACATCCTCCATGGGATGGGCATCTACGCGGATGTTGAGATAACAGATACCGAGTACAAAGAGCGGTTCTCAAGTATGGATGAAGCTGTTGCGCAATGGATGGAGACCCTCGGTTCCACGACTCCGGAGGCAGAGGACGTGATCAGATCGCATCTAACAGATAATCTGGTTCAAGAGGATGGGGCACTCTGGTCGAAACACGACATGAAGGGTGCTGCGATGCACTGGAGGAAGGACCGTTGCTGAATTCTGGACGAGTCCTGAATCCCGTATATGGTTTAAATGGAATCTTAAAACGTGTATGTATTTAGCTGAGATAAAACAACACGAGATTTCATGAGATTAACACAGAAATCTCGCAGTTCCCACCACAAGTTATTGAGCATGTATGTAATCGCCGACTGCCTGCTATGCATGGCTGCCGGCACCGGGTCTCTCGTCTCAAACCACCGGCAAGCAGACAAGATCCTGCTGATCTTTGATTGCGTGGTACACAGTCTGCTGGCTCATGCGTGACGGATGGTAATATCTACCATCGCACATACGACTGATACTTTCAGCAAGATCCGACCCCTCCTCGCTGATATCGATCACAAGCACCTTGGCATTCTGTTTTAGCAGACGACCGACTCCGGAGATCTCTCGTCTGATGTTTCCCCCGACTGCAAGTGGCATATTGGCGGTGCCGTCGGTTATCAGCACGAGTATAGGTATTGCGGACGGCTCCTTCTTGTTCTCGGTTTGCAGCACATCCATCCCGAGTTTGAGCCCGGCAGCGAGTGGCGTCGTGCTCCCGAATGGGATATGCTCGATGTAGCGCCTCGCAAGTTCAACTGATGATGTGAATGGCAGAACGGTCTCCGCGCTCCTGCCCGCGTAGGTGATGAGTGCGACACGGTCCCTGCGCTGATAGGCATCACGAAGCAGCGCAAGCACCACGTTCTTTGTGACGCTCGTCTTCCTGAGATCATCCATCGAGCCGCTCGCATCGAATACGACACATATCTGGGTTGCGACACGCCTGCGTCGCACCTTGTCCCGCACATCAGATTCCCGGATCGCAAACTCCCCACCATCAGCATGCATCGCAGCCGCACGGATCGTCGGTGCGATTGCGACATCATTGGGTTTGCCAACCGGCATGCGGTACCGCACATACCTGCCTCGTTTGCCCTGTGTAAGCACCTCGGAACGTCTGCCCGAGGACAGTTTTCCAATCGCCATCTTTTTGTGCTTTTTGCGTGCGAAATTGTCGAGAATCTGGTGAATCGCCCCCTCTGCAGCCTCTATCGGAATTTCCCGGTGCAAATTTTCATCGTTGCAATCGTCTGTTTCCTCTATTTCTTCTGCATCATCTTCTGCGGATTTTTTTCTCAGTTTCTCTGCTTCCTTCTGCTCTTCGAGTTCGATTACCGACTCAATTCCCTTGAAAACGGATTCCACGTCGGCGATCTCGATTGCCCCAATCACTTCAACGTCTATTTCAGCCGTTTCGACCTTTTCAGCTACTTCGTCTGCTTCAGCCTTTTTGTCTGCTCCGATCGCTTTGACATCCCCGGTCTTTTTGATCTCTTCGACTTCTTCGATCTCTTTGTCTGCTCCAATCGTTTCAGCCGTTCCAACCTCTTCAGCCTCTTTTGACTCTTCGACCTCTTTGCCCATTTCGCTGGAATCAGACGCTCTGGCTGACTCTGTTACGCCATATATGTCCAAAAACAGCTTTTCCGGATCGACTTCCACGTAATCGGTGTCCGCGACCACATAAGCATGCGCAACATCGTTCAGTTCTGATTTTGGTATGTGTGTACGCATGTATCCGATGATCCGTTCGGAATCGGTGCTGCCGAACTCTTTTATGTGCGGCAGCGGGACGCGTGCTGCATAGATCAGACTGCTTAGATTAAATAGCCTGATGCCGTACTCACGATCGAGATTTCTGCGGAGATACTCCACGAGTTCAGATGTCAAGTCAGAAGATGCCATTGAATCCCCCTAATTTCCTATTATTTACTCTTGCGCCTGTCGATAATATAGTTATTGACATTGCGACCCCTCCACTACTACCCACTCACCGCATACTCACTATCCGCTGCCAGCCTCCTTCAGCCGGTTCAGCAGAAAATCCCTGTCAAGCGACGCCATAAAATACCCTGCCCTCGGACCGGAATCCTTTCCGAGAATTGTTGTGTAGATCGCCTGGAACATCTCGCTTGCGGAGACGCCGACCTCTTCTGCGACCGCATACACGAGGTCATGCATACCCTGGGCAGCAAGATCGCCACTGATTCCGGAGGCAATTCGCAGAAGCCCTGACCTCTGCTCTTCGGAGAGACTCTTTGCGGCGGCGGGCAGTTCCTCCTGCACCTTAAATATGGCAGAGTCCGGCGCGTACGATGAAAGCCAGTTCCTGGCATTCTCAACACGTCTCTTCACGGACTCCTCGTCATATCCATCATAACCGCTGCGCCTCAAGACCTCGTGCAGCGTCTCTATGTCTGCAGGATCAGATGCAATCTGCATGGCGGTAACGAGGTGCGTGAACGGGATGCCTGATGGCAGAAACGTCTTTGTCCTGGATAATTCGAATGCGCGGTTGTTTGCACGGTCGAAATCATCGATCAGATCAATGATGCGTGATGGATCAAAGTCTATGTGCTTTCCCGGCTTTGTTCGGATGATCAGATACCTGAGAACGTCAGGCGGCATGACCCGCAGCATATCCGCAATCGTGACCGTAACACCGGTCGATGACGACATCGCGCCCTTTCCCTTGAGATGAATCCATTCGTAGATGACCGGATATGGCGGCGCATAGCTGTAGATCTCTCCTGAGATCTTTGTTCCGGTGTCGTACGATCCCCCTTTTGTCGCATGATCCTTTCCGAACGGCTCAATTGTGACGCCGAGAACGCCCCACCGTGCAGCCCAATCGACACGCCATGTCAGTTTTCCATTCCCTTGAAGAGGCGTTGTTCCAGAATACCCGCATTCACAGGAGTAATTAACCGTTTTCTTCGCCTCATCGAATCCCGAAACTGCTGTGGTCGTGATCCTCCCGCACGATTCGCATATCACATTGAAGGGGCTCCAATCAGCAGGAATCTCCCGATGCGACACGTTCTCAATTATTGATGCGATCTTATCCCGGTTCAAGAGTGCGGCAATCGTTGCGGGCACAAAGTCCCCGCTCGCGTAGAGTTCGTGCGCACGGTAGACCACCGGATCAATGTCCAAAATCTCCAGGGACTCGAGAAACGGCACCAGAAAATGCTCGGCATAGTTTGCGCAGTCACCGCACGGACAGGGTATGGCAGAAAGCGGCTTTCCGACATGCTCTGAATAATCCTCCGATAAAAACGGATACACCCTGCGGAGCGGGTCAAGGGTGTCGGCGATGTAGATCAGTTCCGCATCAGCTCCGGAGTCAGAGAGCGCGCGGTACACTGCGTCGCCGGTCAAAACCTCGCGCAGGTTCCCGATATGTATCGCCCCAGACGGAGTGATCCCTGTTGCAATCGTGTGCTTCTTTTTGACTGCGGTTACCCTGTCAGAAACAACGTCTGCCCAGTGTCTTGACTCGCCCATCTCACTTTATGGTCGAAATGGTGGTCAGTTTCAGGTGTTCCACGCCCTTGAGCGCCATAAGCCCCTCCGCCACCTTCTTGATCTCTTCCACATCGCCATGCAGCATGATTACCTCGAGACACGTATTCTTGTCTGCATGAAAATGCATCGAGGATTGAATCACTTCCAGATGTTTGTGCTGGATGTCCGCGAGCGCATCGATAAGCCCGCGCTGGTCATGGTTGTAGGTCATCGATATGACGCCGATTCGATCGCCTTCGACCTCGCTTGACCATTCATAGTACCTGATGTAGCTCCGGATTGCATCTCGAATGCCCTCAGATCGTGATGAGTATCCCCGCTTTGAAAGGATGTCATCGAATCTGGCGAGCAGGTTATCCGGGAGCGAGACACCAATTCTCATCAATTCCTGTTCTGGTTCCATTGTGCTCATCTCGTGTGTGTATACACTGTGTTACGCACTATATGGCTCATATTCTTTAATAACACTGCGCCCCCTCCCCGCCCCCACGCGCCCCTGTAACCAAGGTTATCTCATTATCATAATGATAATCTTTTTAAAGGATGAAGTACTACATACTAGTGGAGGGACAAGGAAATATGCCGGGATTGCGAGATGCGGTTGCAGAAGCCGCACCCACCAGGATGGTACACACGCCCACCCTAGCCACAATTGGCACACCCATTGAGTCCATAGAGGCGACCCCAGCCTCAGTTGTCAAACCCACCGGAATCACCATCCTGGATCGCAATCTTGGTGGGGGGATTCCCTCCGGGTCTGTGGTGTATCTCTCCGCAGACCCCAAATCGATGTCAGAGGTCTTCCTATACCAGTTCACACAGGCGCGCTCGACCTATTACTTCGCAACCGGCAGGAGACCAACGTATATTGCGCGGGATATACAGAACATGGGCTATGAGATAACGGAAACAACATTCATTGACATATATAGTGAATATTATATCGCCGAACACGGCGAGCTGGTGGATAACGTGGGCAACGAATACGTGGATACTCAGATCATAGAATTCATGATCTACAATCTGCAAAATATCCAGACAGAAGAGGAATCCGGGGATATAAATATCATAATCGATACGCTTTCATTCTTCCTTGGTCTCAACGTAAATATCGGGCAGATCAAGAAGCTCATGAACGTCATCTACGAAACAACCAAGGAAACCAATGGGTTGACATACCTGTATGGGTTGAAGGATACGCATGATAAGGCGCTTGAGAACGAGGTCATCAATACGTGCGATGCGGTCTTTGATGTCGAACTGCACCGTGGAGCCGACGAACTCGTAAGCAAACTTGCAATTCCCAAGATTCGCGGAATGTCGCCTGTAACCGAGATGCTCAAGTTCAGGGTCAGCGGTGGTATCCAGATCGATACATCGACCGATATTGCATAAGACGTGCGATATGATGAAACACTGCGTAGAAGCAGGCTGCGATCAGCAGGTAAATTCCGGTGCAGAGCGCGTTGTCAATACCATTCATACTACCGATCGAAAGTCTGGTAACGATGTTCATAGGCGAGTTCGGGAATGTGTAGCAGAGTAGAAAGAGCATGATCAGAACCAGCGAGTAGAACAACTGGGCAAGTCCGCGGTTCTTCAGTATGATCGAGATTAAAGCGCCTGTGAGGACCAGAATGAGCGTTATCGCAGTCACAAACAAGACGATCGCAAGTATATTGTGTATGTAAATTCCGTTGATCGACAACAACAGAAGCCATGCTGAGACTTGTACCGGCACGATCATCGTTGCCACTAGTATTTTCCCGTTGAGGATGTCAGAGACTGTCAGCGGGGACACAAGAAGCAGATCGATTGTCTTTTGCTCGAATTCCTCGGTTATGAAGTCTACTATCAGACCGCCAGAGATGAATGCCGGAGTGAATACAAGCAGCGGAAGTAAGGCTACGTATATGAATTCAAAGTAGTGATTTGATGATTTTTTCGGGATGTTCAGCTTGATTGGCACGTAATCCAAAAGTCGCTTCGTTCTGATATCCCGTACGTATTGCTCGAATCGTTCAAGCGGTTCTTTCAGTTGCAACATCAGTATGGTTGCTTTGAGATCGGTTTCGGGAAGGTAGATATGGATTTCGATGAGATCACTCTTGTTGACTGCATTGTTCGGTACGAGCAGGATTCCGTCGATTTTGCCTTCGTAAAAACTGCTGCCAGCGGAGGAATAATCCGGGTAACATACTGGAGATAGCTTGCTTTTGTCGATCAGATGATACAACAGCGTTTCGTTCACAGACCGGTCCTCGCGCAGGATTCGTGTTCGCGTGTCCGCACTCGCGTTGATGCCTGTAGTCGTGTTGATGTCGGCGCTGGTGTTGATGATGGTGTCGGCGCTGATGTTGGTGCCGGTGTCTGTGCCTGTGTCGGTGCTGTTGTTCAGCAGGATCTCTGACCGGTATGCGAGCCCGATATTGACGCTCGCAATCTCATCCTCCTGTAGAGCGCCCGGATCATAGAAGGATGTCAGCCCGAGAACAAGGAAGGATGAGAACGAGGCGATGAATAGCTGGATCAGTATGGTCAGAACTAGTGTTCTCTCGTTAAAGAGACCGTTCAAGTCTTTTTTTGCAATCGAAAGAATGTTATGCAGATAAAAACCCCCGCAGCAGATATAGATTGTACGCACTATGCACTGCGGTTGCTGTCAGCAGACACGCCACATATCCGCGGTATCTGAGCCCGAACGAGACGATCGCAACGCAGCCGATATGAAGCAGCAGCGGATAGATGAGGAGCGAGCCCATGCTGATCACCGAACCAAAGACCGACTCCGCGATCGCGGATACGGTCACAAGCATCATCAGCTTCTCCCCGAGGAAGAATCCGGAACCCGCGAGAACAGCCGTTGTGATCGGGCTCGCATTCCCCTTCAGAGAGAGTGCGTAGACGCCGATTGACTTGAATGTCTCTTCAACGAGCGCAGCCAGACCGATCATCGCAAAGATTGAATACGGGAGCGGGATATTGAACAATAGCACGATCAGCATCAGTTCCAGCATATACGCAAACGGGATTGCGATGAGTGTCAAGAGGAAGATGTACGACTTCCCACGCAAAAAGATATCCATGCAGTCCATGATCTTGCTTTTCACAGATTTCTGGGTGAATAAGTCCTCTTCCCTGAATATCATCGTGCCGAATCCGAATGTGGCGATTGAAACGCAGTATAACGGCAGCGTCGAGAAGAGATACTCGCCGGACCGTATCCCGTCATCGCTCAGGACTTTCACGACCAGTGTCATCGGAGAGATGAGCGCGATTGCGTGGATATGTGCAAACATCGCAGGAAAGAACAGATACCCCGACACAATCGTTGAAAAGAATACAGTGACAAACGTAAGCTCCTTGAAACTCCTTGCAAGTATCGATGAGATGAAAGAAAACGACAGGAATAGTAAAACGACCGGAAGCATGATCGTAAGGATTATGAGACTATCACTCATGATCACAATTGCGCTCATGCTCGGGCTGGCGGCATATCTAAAGTTCACGTTGGGCGAGGTTTCGCCTTATGTGATCATGAGTGATAGTC
>JAYEFS010000408.1:0-8507 GCA_034658695.1 Methanobacteriota archaeon
TGACCGGTACATGGGCTGCAGGTCAACATACCGACACGGCAACAGTGACAGGAGACTTCGACGGGCAGACGTACTCTGACACCGACGACGCCAACTACTATGGCGCCAGCCCATCGATTGATGTGGAGAAATACGTTTCAGTAGATGGTGGCACAAACTGGGATGATGCAGATAATCCGACCGGTCCGTACATGCTCTCTGGCACGGATCCACAGTTCAAGTTCGTTGTGACCAACACCGGAAACGTCGAGTTGACTGGCATCTCCCTGACTGACACTGACTTTGATCTGTCAGGTTGCACGTTGACTGATCCACTAGCTGCAGACGCATCATTTGATTGCTCCGTGACCGGTACATGGGCTGCAGGTCAACATACCGACACGGCAACAGTGACAGGAGACTTCGACGGGCAGACGTACTCTGACACCGACGACGCCAACTACTATGGCGCCAGCCCATCGATTGATGTGGAAAAATACGTTTCAGTAGATGGTGGCACAAACTGGGATGATGCGGATGACCCGACCGGTCCGTACATGCTCTCTGGCACGAATCCGCAGTTCAAGTTCGTTGTGACCAACACCGGAAACGTCGAGTTGACTGGCATCTCCCTGACTGACTCTGACTTTGATCTGTCAGGTTGCACGGTGACTGATCCGCTGGCTGTAGGTGCATCGTTTGAGTGCTTCGTGACCAGTGAGTGGGCTGTAGGTCATCATACCGACACGGCGAACGTGACAGTTGACTTTGGCGGGCAGACGTACTCTGACGAGGACGACGCCAACTATTATGGCGCCAATCCAGCTTTCACGGTTACGAAGTTGTGTGACTCAACAGAGCCTGTTCCACAGTTAGCGATCGAGGCGAATTTCAAGGTGGAGTTCGAGAACACCGGGAATGTGGATCTGGAAATTACTGCTGACGATGGTATCGGCACCTTCACACTGGCGGTAGGAGCGACGAAGTACTTCATCGTGACCGTCAACGGCCCGTTCAGCGGACAATCGACTGTCAACAATACGGTCAACGCTTCATCGACCTACACTGACAGCGCCGGTAACACAGAGACCGTAGAAGGGACGGATGACGGTTCCTGCGTGGTAGGTGGACTGGTCAATGTTAAGAAGCTGACACAGGGCGCAGTAGATCCAACGAAGGACTGGACATTCAAACTGTATGAGGGTCCTGACGGCTGTGGTGGAGAGGTACTTGCCAGCAGTAGCACATTGGATGATACGGACGGCATCCTCGTATTCGGGGACTACAACCTGGATCCTGATGTGACCTACACGGTGTGTGAAGAGGGTATCCCTGCCGGCTGGACGTTATTCTGGCAGGTTGACACGAACGGCGACGGTGTCGCTGACACCACGGTGATCCCATACAACCCGAACGAAGATGATGACCCACCGCAGGACATCGGGAACCGCTGCGTTGACATCGGAGCAGGAACTCCTTATCCGATTCCGGCTGGTGGCATGGTCTTCTTCCAGGTTGACAACACCTACCCAGGTGGCGAGCC
Organism: Methanobacteriota archaeon; assembly: GCA_034658695.1. Lineage (GTDB taxonomy): Archaea > Halobacteriota > Methanosarcinia > Methanosarcinales > Methanogasteraceae > Methanogaster_C. The sequence goes on from JAYEFS010000408.1 coordinate 1,523, forward strand.
CCGCACGCCCGGCTACTGGAAGAACTGGAACCGCTGTACAGGCGGCGGCCAGGCAGACACTGCTGACCAGAACGGCGGCTGGCAGAACGGGTACTGGCTGATAGAGGACGTTCTCGATCCAAATGTTGGCGGTGGGATTAGCTGGGACGACATCCAGACTGACAGCTTGCTGTTCAATGTCACAACCTGTGAGCAGGCAGTTAGCATCCTTGATCAGCGTGACTTAGTTACCGGCAAAAAGATGGCCAGTGACGCCGCCTACACTCTGGCGATGCATCTGCTTGCAGCACAGATGAACTTCGCTGCTGGTGCAGAGACCTGCCAGGACGCACAGGATGCAGCCCTCGAAGCTGAGGAACTACTCGACCAGCACGACTTCACGGGCACAGGCAAATATCTGAGTTCGGAAGACCCCGGCTATGCGGATGCGCTTGCACTTGCGGAGACACTGGACCAGTACAACAACGGCGAACTCTGTAGCCCATAGGGTTAGCCGTTAAGGAACAACGAAAGGTGAACTCAGGTCTGACCTGAGTTCCTTTTTCTTTTTCTATCGTATCTTTTCCTCGTATGTTCATTTCATCGTAACAAACAGGTGGCAAAGCCTTCATTTCTTTTGGTAGATATGCCAACGGCTGTGCTTCGCATTATGTAAAATCCCTTGCGATATTTCTTGAAAAGCTGGTCTATGAGCACCGAAGATAGAGCTTTCTTTGGAAGTGCTGCTTTGAAGCTGGTAAGTACCTGTTGCTACGCAGTAGCGCCGAAGGCATTGCCATGTTTTTCGCATAGCATTGAAAGGAATGTGCGTTTGCTGGATAAAATTGCCCTGTTTGTCAAATCCGCCTTCTGCCGCGAGTATAGGGGGGTGGTGGTTGAAGCCCATTTTCTTGGAAAATGGGTGCAGCACAACAATGGCACATGCCGTTAACCTCCGGTCTCTGTGCCTGTATGAGATCATATCGTAGAATGCTAAGCATCGCCGAAGGCATTGTGAGTACTGCATGTCGATGAGGTACGTCGAATAACGCGTTTTGGAGAGATCTTGCCCATATATCTGTGTGGTTTTTACCACAATTCGGGCAGATACGACTGTTACATCCGAAATGGACTATTAATTTGGTTCCGCAATGTTGGCACCGGTATGTGAAGAAGCCGCGACTCTCATCCTTGTAGGAGAGTATCTTGTTGACTTCGTTGATCCCAACGTCTCCGCGGTTGTCTTTTCCGCTATGCGGAACGCGCCCCAGTTGTGATTGCCCTCGAAAATGCGTCAGACGGTGAGAGGGGGTATCTGCAAGGGTGCAGAGGAGAAATGCGATGAAGTATATTTCGGGTGAGGTGATGTTGAGGTACACCGGGTGTATGTATGGTTGATCTTGGCAATAAGAAGTGTGTATGTGGGTTTGAGTTTATAGTGTACATACCAAGCGTTTACACCTTTCGCATCGACAGGCAATTCGATTGTCTGTGGAGAGCTGGGGCAGCGGGGGCATTACTTCTTCCCACACCCCGCACGCAAATCCCCCAGCCCGGCAGCAACCGGCATCGAATAGTAGAATCGTGCATGCCACCCGTCTGCCGGCACGCGACCAGGGCGCCCGGGTTCGTGGGCGCATGAAACCGGGGCGGTCGCTGACAACAGGAGTGCTCATCAACGTTTCCGGAACCACGAATCTGATCACGGTGAGAGTTGTGGAGTGAAGATGCGGGCGATGTCGCCACGGTTAAATCGATCATGCACAACTGGGCAAGAGCCTCTGTGTATAACCATCACTGAAATTCATAACGACTGTACGGATGCGCAACAGCATACAAGACGTGGGGACGTGGGTTAATAATCCCTTTGCGCCTTTCGTTAAATTGGGTAAGGGAATGCAAAGACGCGATGCCGCAAAGACGCAAAGAACAAAACTCCTTCTGTTGGTGATCATGTTTTACGAGCATCGTCTGCTCTTGTGTTCATGGTCGGATTACCCACCCACCACGGAAAATCATAAAGACTCCCCAAAACCAAGATAGCCCCGATGCAGAGACTGAACCCGAAGCACGACAGACTGCTCATCCTCTTTCTCATACTCGGACTCGTGATACTCGCATTCATAACAGCCCCGCTTCTGGAGATGACAGCGGGTCAGATAATCTCCAACCAGCCAGGCATGCGAGATGCGATTAACGATTCTGCGGTCTGGAAATCCATAATCCTCACGTTGTACACTGCATTCGTTGCAACCGTAATCGCATTCGTCTTCGGCGTGCCTCTCGCATACTTCCTTGCAAGACGTGACTTCCCTTTTAAGGGCATAGTCGAGAGCATTGTTGACATCCCGATCATCGTCCCGCACACGGTTGCGGGTATCGCGCTTCTCACGGTATTCGGATCGCACGGATTGATCGGATGCCCGCTCTCATCAGTAATCAGGTTCAGAGACGCAGTTCCGGGAATCATTGCTGCGATGCTCTTTGTCTCTGTGCCGTTTCTGATCAACTCGGCGCGGGAAGGTTTCCAGAGTATTGATCCCAGGCTCGAAAACGTTGCCAGATCGCTCGGGGCATCGGAATGGGGCGCATTCACGCGGGTCACAATTCCGCTTGCTGCGCGGCACATCCTGATCGGCTCGATTCTATGCTGGGCGCGGGCGATGAGCGAGTTCGGCGCAGTCATCGTGATTGCGTACTACCCGATGATCGCACCAACCTTAATCTACGAGCGTTATATCTCCTACGGGCTTTCGGAATCGAGTCCGATAGCTGTTTTGGTGATTGTAGTCTGTCTGGTCATATTTGTAACACTGCGTCTGATTTCCGCAGGGTGGAGGCAGTATGATCGGGAGTGAGTCAAGCGACCAAATTAAGTATGTGTAGAATGAATGTTGTATACTTTCATAACCCACATTCCATGAACAGAGGTTGAGAACGACATGAATGCGACAAAATACGTCTATTTCTTTGGTGACGGAAAAGCCGAGGGCAGCGTAGAGATGAAGAGTCTCCTCGGGGGGAAAGGCGCAAATCTTGCAGAGATGACGAATATCGGCATTATGGTGCCGCCAGGGTTCACAATCTCCACAGAAGCTTGCAAATACTACTACGCAAACGATGGCGCGTATCCGGATGGTCTGGAAGACACGATCGCTGAAAATCTTGCCCGTCTGGAGAAGGTCGCTGGAAAGGGGTTCGGCGACGCAAAGAACCCCCTGCTCCTATCGGTACGTTCGGGCGCAGTCTTTTCGATGCCTGGAATGATGGATACCGTGCTGAATCTCGGTCTGAACGACAAAAGCGTGGCGGCAATTATAGAGAAGACCGGAAACGAGAGGTTCGTGTACGATTCGTATCGAAGGTTCGTGCAGATGTTCGGAAACGTCGTTTTGGGGATGGAACACAGCAAGTTCGAGCGAATCCTCGAAGCAAAGAAGAAACTCCGCAACACCGAACTGGACACGGATCTCAATTCTTACGACCTCAAAGATCTTGTGTCGGAATATAAGGAGATAATACTATCGGATGTTGGCATAGAGTTCCCTGAAGATCCAAAAGAACAGTTGAAAATGACGATCAATGCCGTATTCGGATCATGGAACACGGATCGGGCAATAACGTACAGAAATCTCAATAATATCTCGCACGACCTTGGTACCGCGGTGAATGTTCAGACGATGGTCTTTGGGAATATGGGGGATGATTCAGGAACCGGCGTCTGCTTCACAAGAGACGTTGCAACGGGAGCAAACGAGTTTTATGGCGAATATCTGATGAACGCCCAGGGAGAGGACGTTGTTGCAGGTCTCAGGACTCCCCATACATTTGGTCAATTAAAGAAGGAACTACCCGAGATCTACGAGGAGCTTGAAGCCGTGCGCGACCGACTGGAGACGCACTACCGCGAGGTGCAGGATGTGGAGTTCACAATCGAATCAGGTAAGCTCTATATCCTTCAGACAAGGGGGGCTAAGCGAACAATCCAGGCGGGGGTGAAGATCGTCGTGGATTTGGTCGAAGAGGGCTTGATTGACCGGGATCTGGCGGTTCTCCGCATCAATCCGAATCGGGTTGACCAACTCCTCCACAAGAGGGTTGACCCGACTGCCGCGGTGAATGTGATCGCGAATGGATTGCCAGCCTCGCCCGGTGCCGCGGTCGGAAGAGCAGTCTTCTCATCCCACAGAGCGCTGGACTGCGCTGGACGAGGTGAAGATGTGGTTCTGGTGCGGCTTGAGACATCACCTGATGATGTTGGCGGCATGCACGCCTCGCAGGGGATACTTACTGCACGCGGCGGGATGACGAGCCATGCCGCAATCGTTGGGCGGGGCATGGGCAAGTGCTGCGTCGTCGGATGCAACGACATCGATGTGGATATGGCGGCAAACCGCTTCACAGTTGGCGATATCGTGGTTGCTGAGGGCGATTACATCACGCTAAACGTGAGTGGGGATACCGGGGAAGTCATTCTCGGAAAAACAGACTTAATCGACCCTGATATGACCGGCGACTTCGAGACGATCATGAGCTGGGCGACAGATGCGAAGAGACTTGGCGTTCGCACGAACGCGGACACTCCGCATGATAGTCAGGTCGCAAGAAACTTCGGCGCAGAGGGTATCGGTCTCTGCCGGACAGAACACATGTTCTTTGGCGAGGACAGGCTCCCGATCGTGCAGCAGATGATACTTGCAGGAAGTGAGGACGCAAGAAAGAAATCCCTCAAAAAACTCATGCCGATGCAAAAGGAGGACTTCAAAGAGATATTTGAAGTCATGAAGGATCTCCCGGTCACAATAAGGCTGCTCGACCCCCCGCTTCACGAGTTTCTCCCAAAGACCGAGGAAGAGATCAAAGAGACCGCCGCATGCATGAATATCGGACTGGACGAGCTGAAAGGCATCATACAGAGCCTGCACGAGACCAATCCGATGCTCGGGCACCGGGGATGCAGGCTCGGGATCACGTACCCGGAGATCTACGATATGCAGGTGCAAGCGATCTTTGAAGCGGCGGCTGAGCTTGCGGAAGACGGGTACAAGGTCATCCCGGAGGTCATGATCCCGCTTGTCGGACATATAAACGAGCTTAAATTCACAAAGGAACGGCTCATCAAGACTGCAAATGAGGTGATTGCGCGTTACGGCACGTATATTGAATATCTGGTCGGAACAATGATCGAGATTCCGAGAGCTGCGGTCACCGCTGATGAAATTGCAGAAGAGGCGGAATTCTTCAGTTTCGGGACGAACGACCTGACTCAGATGACCTTTGGATTCTCAAGGGATGATATCGGGAAGTTCCTGCCGTTTTATATAAAAGAGGGTATTCTCGAGTCAGACCCGTTCGTGACAATCGACCAGGATGGGGTCGGAAAATTGATCGAGATGGGTGTCCGGAAGGGGCGCAGCACAAAACCGGATCTTAAGATCGGGATATGCGGCGAACACGGAGGTAATCCCGCGTCAGTTGAGTTTTGCCACCGCACCGGGCTTGATTATGTCAGTTGCTCGCCATTCAGGGTACCTGCAGCGATACTCGCGGCAGCACACGCCGCGATAAAGGAAAAGAATGGTGATGGCGGAAGTTAAACGAGTTCTGTTACTCTTGAAGAACATGGTCTATGAGAGCACAAGCCCGCTTGAGACCCTGCGTTTTGCAAAATACTACCGGAAGAAGGGGCTTGATGTCATAGTGATCTTATGGGGACCCATGGGGGTTGTTCTCGGAAAGGCAGGAAAGCACCGCGGCGCACCCATCTATGACGCGAAGATTGAGGAGTGCATCGAACTGGGGGTGGAGTTCATGTGCTGCCAGCTTGCTGCTGATATTATCGGAGTGAAGGCGGATGAGCTGATACCCGGAATCGAGATGATTGAGTCGCATGTCGTTGCAGAGCTGTTTCTGGAATACCAGAGCGAGGGGGGGCTGATCATCAGTCTGTGAACTCCGGAGAGGGGGGTGAAATATGGCGTTCGAATCGATATCAATGGTCTATATCTTGATTGCAGTAACGCTACTGCCCCTATGTGCGATCATCTACCGGGGACGTGTCGAGCTTATTGGGGGATATGATCCAAACAAAGTCACGGATAAGGAATGTCTTGGAAGATGCGTGGGCTCCAATACGATTTTCGGGGGACTATAATACCTAAACTCTGCCTTTTAACCCATATACCCCCTCTTCTACAATAGGCTTACGGTGTGAACAGCTAAAAATCAAGATATAAGCGCATATTTTTGAACTTTTGTCGATCTTAATCATTTTTATCTTGTTTTCTACCTTGATTGCACCGAATACAATGATATATGGTTGGATTACGCCGAGAATTATGTAGTTTTTAACCCATAAGTTTTAACCCATATGTATGGTGGAGTTATCTGCTTGATCTCGTACGTGAATAAAAATGGGATCGATGTGTTTGACATGCATAAGGGTAGAGAAGATGTACAACCGCAGTTAATGATATGAAAACTAATTGAAGTCTGACAAGACAAATTTTAGATCCAATAAAGCAGTAGCAGATCATTTTCTCATTATACTTCTTGTTATGGGGATATAATCCAGGATATTGAAGAGATTGAGAGAAAATAAGATCATAAACAGCATATTTATTGATAAAATGCTACTCGAGCTCTCAAAAGTTACGAAAGTCGTGGGAAAGTACTTCGCAAATAGTCCGAAGATGGTAAGATGGATGAATTATACCATCCCGAAACCCCTACCTATGGGTTAAACTGCGGAGTTACGGTTACATAGTATAACCTATCTTTGAAAGATCCCCTTTTCTGCACCATTCCTGACCAGCATTAGTTGCCACCCACTATCGTTTTACTCCCCGCCACGTCTATAAATTTGTTGCCACTAACTCTTTTTCAAGAAAGCCCCTTCGGGGCAAAATTGACTGATGTTCTCACAGCGCACATCTAATTTCCCCAGTTTTAGGCTCATAGACATATCCCTCAGATTTCAAATGTTGAATGTCATTAAGAGTTTGCT
>JAYEFS010000409.1:0-1899 GCA_034658695.1 Methanobacteriota archaeon
GCCGCATGCACACTGCCTGTTGTGTCGAGGTGCGAGTACACCTCCTCTGAGAAGAACGGTGTTATCGGCGCGAGGAGTCGTGCGAGCGAGTTGATTATCAGCCCGAGAGTTTGCCGCGCCGCCTGCTGATTGGGCGACGGCTCGCCATACAGCCGGTACTTGACGAGTTCGATGTAATGATCAGCGAGAACGTCCCATGCAAATGACCTGATCATCTTCAGCGTGATGTCAAACTGGTAATTCTCCATCGCATTGGTAGCATCCAGGATCAGCGAGTTAAGTTTACTGATAATCCATTGATCAATTGTCGTGAGCGAATCCTTATCAATATCCCCGAAATCTCCGACGCCTTCGGTGTGTGGCAGCGAAAACCTGACGATGCTCCACATCTTCTGCTGAAACCGAGACGCAGCGACGACATCTTTCCATCTGAACATGATGTCGGATCCTGTGGATCCTCCGATCGCCGCCCACTGCCTGAATGCGTCAGCGCCGTACTGATCGGTCACCTCTTCCGGTGCGATGATGTTGTCCAGTGACTTGCTCATCTTGTGCCCGTCCTCTCCGAAGACCATGCCGTTGATCAGAATCGAATCCCAGGGTCTCTTCCCTGTGAGTGCATGCGTTCTGAGAATCGTGTAGAACGCCCACGTGCGGATGATATCGTGCCCTTGGGGTCTGAGTTGTGCCGGAACCTTGAGCTCATGTCCAAAGACCCAGCCCGAGACCGCCATTGCTGAGAGCGACGAGTCCATCCACGTGTCGAGAACGTCCGCTTCGGCTTCGAAATCCTCTGAACCGCATTCGCATGGCTCCAGAGGGTTTGCTTCTGTTGGATCGAGAGGTAGCCACGCCTCCTTTGCAACAACAATCTTCCCGCAGCCCTTGCAGTACCAGACCGGAATCGGGGTTGCAAAGAGCCGCTGCCGTGATATGCACCAGTCCCACTCCATACTCTTTGTCCAGTTCTCGAGCCGTATCAGCATGTGCGACGGAACCCAATTGATCTCATCAGCGGTGCTGAGAATCTCGTCCTGATCGACCTTTATGTACCACTGTTTCTCTGATAAGATCTCAATTGGAGTTCCGCACCGCCAGCACGCCCCGACACTCTGCTCCAGAGGTTCCTGCTTGTAGAGCAACCCTGCAGATTCAAGATCTGATATGATCGTTTTTCTGCAATCAGCAAGATTCATTCCTTTGTATTTCCCTGCGACCTCTGTCATGACCCCATCGCGGTCGATTGCCATGCGGAGTGGGAGATTGTGCTCGATCCACCACCTCACGTCCTGCTTGTCGCCGAACGTGCAGATCATGACAACACCTGTGCCGAATGCGGGATCCACCTCCTCGTCAGCAATCACAGGAACGTCATAATTGAAGAGCGGAACGCTGATTGTGCCTCCGACAAAGCGTGCAAACCGCTTGTCATCGGGATGCACGGCAACCGCAACGCATGCAGGCAGCAACTCGGGTCTGGTGGTCGCAATCTCCAGATTCTGACTACCGTTACCATCGTCACCGCAATCTCCCACACCGAAGTAGAGATAGTTGAGATGTGTCTCGCGATCCTCATACTCGACCTCAGCAAACGCGATCGCTGTTCCGCATCGCGGGCACCAGTTCACAGGTCCCTCGCGCTGGTAGATCCGCCCGTCAGCATACATCCGCACAAACGACTTCTGAGTCATGCTGTAATACGTCGGATCCATCGTCACGTACTCGCAGTTCCAGTCAATGGAGAATCCGAGCCCGTTCATCGTATTCTTCATTTTCCGTATGTTTTTCAAGGTCAATTCCTTGCACAGGTCTCGAAACTCGGATCGGGGGATCTGATGCCTTGTGATTCCGTAGGTCTCCTCCACCTTGACCTCGGTCGGCAGCCCGTGGCAGTCCCAC
>JAYEFS010000410.1:0-8478 GCA_034658695.1 Methanobacteriota archaeon
CATCCAGTCCTCTCCGTCTACGTTTCGCCAGTCGAATGTACCATACGAGACCTTGCGATCAGCGGGCGGAACCAGCACCACAGAATCAGCCGGGAGCGGACCAATCTTTGCGCCGCATAGCCTGAGCTTATCTTCGAGCGAGTAGTTCGAGACCGATGTCTCACCAGCAGTCCAACTTGCGCCCGCATCCCCTATCGCTCTCTTTACCTCTGAAACTGCGTTCCCCTCGGCGAGAGTTGGCGACACCGCGAAGAGTGATAGAAGAACCATCACTGCGAGAATCACAGGCAGCTTCATGGTGTTTTTTCCGGTCATTATTCCTCTAAAAATAAATGAGATGAGCAAACGTTCTGCTCATCCCTCATTTGAGCCACTATCTGCAACAGAGCGGACAATCCTTTGGATTGTTCACATGGTTCAGCAATAGCGTTACGTCTCTTACGTCAATTACACCGTCTCCGGTCACATCACCGCACCACTCGCAGATCGGATACGCGAATGGGAGGTTCACGTGGTTCAGCAGGAGCGTTACATCCTCTATGTCAACGGCGCCATCTTCGTTAACATCGCCGCATACTCCGTCACATGTGAATATTCCGTTGTTCCACGCAACCTCGACCTCCTGACCACTGTCTTCGCACAGCAGGCTCGGCTCGACAAAGACGAGTTGTGCGGTGTGGCATGCGTCCTCCACGCGCTGGATTGTGAGCGTCCCGATCGTGTGCTCTCCGGTGAGCTGACCCGATGCCACAACGGTGATCCACACCCCGCCCGGGGTGAGGGTGCATAGCCCCATCGGGAAGTCGTCCGAATTCAGTGCCCAGTCAGTCACGTTGGCGTACTCAGAGGAGTATGTTATGTTCAGTTGACCGCTCTGGAAGCTATTGTTCTTGGAATCGACGCAAATCTTGACTGTGGCAGTCTCGTCGAATGGTGCAATGCTGCGCTGCGGGCTAAAATAGACCTCGGCGGTTTCATCCGTAGTGGTGCCATTGCCGACCTCGAATGCCCCGTCCCGAACGCTGTGCTCGATATCCTCGAGGTCGCAGTCGTACAGTTCATTCACATTGAGATCGAGTGCGCAATTGGCGCCTGTAGTGCCCTCTGCTTTCAGTGTCACATACATAACAACGAAGTCGCCAGTCTTCCCGTCTGTTGCATCCCATACCATCTTTACTGTGCCATTATCGTCGTCCTTGCTCGATGTCACGCTTTCGAGATTGCCAGCTTTCATCTCTGCAACCGACACGACGTCTGTGTCATAAGAGAGCAGGATGTCAACACCGCACATATTCGTAACACCAGTCACTCTGATCGGCACCTCTACAGTCCCCCCCTCAGGTGCTTTTGCATCCTCTATCGATACCATAGTCGATGCTGGTGAAGGTCCGTTGCATGGCAATACTTTGAATGTCCCGTCCTGAACGCTGTGCTCGATATCTCCAAGGTCGCAGTCGTACAGTTCATTCACCTCGAGATTAAGTGTGCATTCATCGCATGGATCGCCAACCGCCTTCAGTGTCATATCCATAACAACGAAGTCGCCAGTCTTCCCGTCTGTTGCATCCCATACCATCTTTGCGGTACCAGTGTCATCATTGCTTGATGTCACGCTTCCGAGATTACCAGCTTCCATCTCTGCAACCGATACAACATCCGGGTTGTATGAGAGCAGGATGTCAACACCGCAAAGGTTCGCAACATCAGTTATCTTAATTGACACCTGAGCGGTATCCCCATTGAGTGCCGATGCGCAATCTATCGATACCACCGTTGCTGCAGCCGCAATCGGCATACAGATCAACACGATTGCAGAGACTACCAGCCCTGCAATTATTCTACTATTCAATTCTTTCATATACCATTTCTCCTTTGTTTTGTCTAACACGCCACCGGTTTTTTCATGGGATCGTCTGCCGGAGACTCCCACAATTTTGTGGACTTGTCAACCAGCCATTTCCGGATGAGTGTTGAATCCTTCAGGCTCACTTCATCGTCGTCGTTCGTGTCTGCGCACTTGATCTGATCAGCAGTCAGGTCTTTCTTGCCAACGAGACTGAGCTTGATCGCTGTTGAATCCTTGAGCGAGACGCAACCATCTCCGTTGACATCGCCCTCCATGAGACTGCCGTTGTCTACCATGTCCAATGTGACTGGCACGGTCACCGTACCCTCATCCGGATCGTCGCTCGATATTACGATCGTCGCGCTGTAACGCCCGGTTTCCAGATCCGTTGCGTCGATCATTACGGCGATCTCATCGCAATTGCCGGGCACAACTGTGCCGGATGTCTTGTCCACGGATAGCCATTTATCTTCCGGTGGTGGTGGCGTCGTCTCGGATCCCATGACCGCACGGATCATGTAGTCCTCGTTATCCCAGCGCGACCACGTATCCATGTAGTCCCAGCTGCGTTTGTCGATCGGAGTGCTGTTGTCGTATCCGAGGACTGGTGCATGCCCCTGTCTCCAGTACATCGCTATGACAAAGTCGTCCGGAACAGCGATGTCGCCTACATCCACATCATGCCAGCCATCCTCCACCGGAGTTGTTGTACCGGATGCGATCACACTTCCCGGCATACTTCCAGTCCATCCAAGCACTTTCCAGTCGAAGGAATTGCTGGAGACACTATCGTTTATCCCAACACAAAATCTGGCGGTTTCGAGCGTCTTCTGATCCGGGTTCGTAACTGTGAAGTGAACACCCATGCCGAATCCGACAGTACTAAAGTAGTATGCACCATCATAATCGCCGTCATCATACCTGATCTCCTCGCCAGCCGATATTGCTCCGACTCCTTTTCCGATCTTCTCCAGACCCAGTGCACCGATTGCGGCAGTCTTGCTCTCTTTTGCATCATACGATATCGATATGCTGCTGTACGTCAGGACTCCGTCACCCTTGTTGCAGATATTGAGCGTTTTGCTGACGCTCTCGCCTGGTTCCAGTCTCGCCTCGATCTCCACCGGCGTTACATCGATGTCCGGATCTTCACCGTTGCCGTCACACACAACCGCCCTGATCATGAGGTTCTGTTCCAAGGGCCATGCGTACCATTGCCCCTCCGAATAGAGCAAGCCACGATCGTTGAGTGTAGAGTTTTCATCGCATCCGAGGTATGGCGCAAGTTCCTGTTTGGAGTACATCGCGATCACAAATTCCTTCGGAACGTCGATATTACCCATATCCACCCCACACCATCCATGCTCAGCAGGGTCTGTTGTTCCGGATGCAAGCTCGCTTCCGGGCTCGCTTCCAGTCCATTTGAGCACTTTCCAGTCGAAGGAATTGTCGGAGACGCTCTCGTTTAGGATTAAAGCGAACCTCGCGGTTTTGAGCCTGTTACAATCCGGGTTTGCGATTGTGAAGTGGACTGCCATACCAACTCCTGCAACCTTGGGAGCTATTCCATCCTCTGCTGTGCTGTCGTCGTACCCAATCTCCACGCAGTCGCCGGTGACTGCGAAATCGTCTGTTATGCCGAACCCTGAGCCATCCAGGGTTCCTATGCTGGATACTGCCATAATGCCGCTCTCCTGCTCTGCCGCATGTAGACTATTTGCAGAAAGAGCAAGCACTGCGAAGAGTACCAGTATTCCGAATAGTATTCGTTTCGTTCTCATAATGTTCTTTCACCTTCTTTCGAGTCGTAATTCTCGTATGCAGGCGGGGGCGGGAGGGGCATAATTTTCCCACCCCAACCCTTGTTCTATGGCACATAGCTGAAGTAGATCGGTTCCACGACATACGATCTGAAATATCCACCTATCCCGTAGGGATCCTCGTAAAACGCGCCCACAACGGTTCTGTCCCAGAGGAGCAGGTCGGTTGAGTATGCGCATTCCATCGGGTTTGTAACCAGATCGTGGACCGATACCCTGTGCAGATCGACCAGTGTGCCGTCCGGTGTCGTTCCCGTATCATCCAGATTCGCAGCTTTTGGGTCGGAATCGTAGTAGTTGATCAGGTTATAGTAGTGATAGCCATACGCGTCGCCACCTATCCTGAGCCGGTACTTCCAGAAGTGGTCATCACTGAACTGCCCGCGCACCAGAATGCCTGTGCCAAGCAAATCTGTCACGTTCATATCGATGTCGCCGTAGAGTGGGCAGGTGCCATTCGGAATCTCGAGGTTTTCGAATTCCGGAGGGGTGTTATCCACCCGCACGAAATGGTCAACAGGCTCCCGTTCCACAATCCCGCCTCGCTCGTATTCGAGCCAGACCCGGTAGAGTCCATCATCCATGCCCTGTGTATTCCAGTTGGTCAGGATGAGTGGGTTGCAGGGGAGAAGTTCCCTGTACCTGACCGCATCGTACCAGCCACCAGAGTCAGAGGACCATGGCACACCGGTTGCGCAACCGGTCATGGGGTCTTTTACCATCCAGCCGCAGCCGGACTGGACATCAATTCCGGTTCCGTTTCCAGGTCCGGAATCAGCCTTGCGGTAAACAACTCTGAACCGGGTTACGTCATCACAGATGTTGCCCCAGAACGGAATATCCCGCCCAAAAGGATGGTCGGTCTGAGGATACCAGAGGTCTGCCCTGCCATCAACACCGATGTCAGCAACCGCTGTCTGCAGCCCGCCGATGTTTGTGATCCGGTTCACGCATTTGGGAGTGGTGCCAACAGAGAGGGCGTCGAGCCCGAGTTCAAGCGCCTTCGGCTCGAAGCATTTGACAAGATCACTGTTCTTGCGTACCACACCGTCACCCAGTCTGATTATGTCGCCGTCAGTGAAGTTAAAGATTTCACTGTTGTACAGTATCTCTGTTGAGAAGAGGATGTGTTTGCGATCCGGGATGTAGCTGCCAGGGTCGGGAACAGACGCCACGCGGTCAGCAGTGACCGCATCCAGCCCGAAGTCAACTCCACGATCCGGGATTCCGGCGGGGACGCATGCCGGAAGCAAGACGCCGTTACTGGCAACGATTACGCCGGTCTTTACAGAGAGCAGGTCGCCATCCAGAAACCCGGGACTATCAGGCGTTGGTGCGGTCCCCTCGGTTGAGAACCAGATGTCGATCTCATACTTCTGGAGCAGTTCAGGCAGTATGTCAGGCGCCTCACGCCACTCATCTCTGCTAATATCGTGGGCATCCGACAGAAATCCGGCGATACGATCCATCTCGCCTGTGAAGTGGACAGCGTCCAGTCCCAGATCGACACGTATATCGAATTTCGCAAGCAGAGCACTGTTCGGAATGACTGCGCCGTGTGTTGAGAGCAGGTCGCCCGCAGTGAAGATCCCCTCCGGGTGATCGAGTTCGGTTGAAAATGCGACCAACGGGACCTCATACTCAATATCAATGACATCGACGGCGTCCAGTCCGAGATCGTATCGGCACTGGAACGTCGTGAGTAGTTCGTGGTTGCGCGCGCAGACCACGCAGTTTGCGCCGAGCAGATCCCCATCCGAGATGATCGGATTTCCGTCCGGCGGCACCGGACCCTGAGTTATGAAATCCACCTCGGTTGAGAATGCGATCGCTCTGCAAGCATCCATTGAGCCGTGCGGGCAGTAGAGCATCGTTTCCAGGCAGTTATTGTCCTCGTTTGACTCCTGCACTATCTTGCCTGTGTCTGCGCAGACCATCACCTTGTCTGCTGGCGGCGTACATACCCCGTGATAACCAAAGTCGAGATCTATGCTATCTCCAGGCTTCAAATCGGTGACCACCATCTCAGATGATACCCGGTCGCCCTCGATGTAGAGCGCAGTGTCGTGGCCCGCGGGAGCGGTTACGAAACCGACGTTCTTTACGGTGCAGCAGATCCTGTTATCCTCATTCCATACCGTGCCGATCACGAGGTCCGGTCTTCTGAGCGCCGGCGAAAGCTCAAAGTCGTGACGGAAGCGTTCGTCTGCGATGACCTCAACCTCCGCGGTCTGGGGTGTATAGCCCTGCATGCTTGCTGTTACGCTGTACATGCCTGATTTGAGATTACAGATCTCGTAATAGCCCTCCTCATCGGTTTCATCTTCTCCGGAACTTGGTTCTCCCTTGGCGACAACAGACGCCTCTTTCAGGGGGCTGCCACTCTCGTCCATCACGAGTCCCCCGATACAACCGACTTCATCCTCGCCGCATGGCACTCTGAGTGCCCCTTCATTGACACGGCACTCGATTCTTCTGTTCTTGTAGTCCCGCAGATCTGCCTCGAGCGCGAGCTCGCTCTCACCACAGCCAACCGCCTTGAAGGTGACCTCTGCGAAGATGAAACTACCTGAGACTCCCTGCGCAACCACGGTGAACGCATCTACCCGTACTACGCCGTTGTCGTTATCAATCTCGGCTGTTACACTGCTGAAGTTTCCCTCCTTGACAGATTCAACGATCACAACGCTGTTGTCATAATAAAGCTCTACGGCGGCGGTGCACATCCACTCGATGTTTTCTATTGTGATGGGTGCCGTAGCAGTCTTATCCAGGGATGCCGATGCATCCCCAATCGATACCACCGCTGGCTCTGCAGCCACCGATGGAGCAGACGTCAACACGATTGCGAAAACAAGTATTCCGGCAATCAGTTTCCATTTCATCTGGCTTATCCTCCCATTTTTATGGCCGGTTACCTGCACAGGTAGATTCCGTATGAGTAATGACATTCTGCTAACAATAGCAGTCTATATATCTTATTTGTCCATCCAACCCTCTACCCGTGAGGGCGGCAATCGGTGCCATCTTCTGAAAAAAGTACATACTCTGCGTACGATTGTGCTAAATAGCAAAATGATACCAGATGCTGCGAAATAGCCATCGATGGTGCATGCTCTGTACTTTATTCACAATATGTCACCTTGGTTGCAGTCAGCGTAATATTACTTAAACGTTACGCTTTTGACAGCTATTTATATAGGGGTTCTCAGCCGGCATTGTGATATGAACATGTTCAATAATACATGGTATAAACCACGAGATTACACAGTCTGCGAAGCCATCTCCACAAGATTTCTGTGTTAATCTTGTGTAATCTCGTGGTTTTATATGTGGATATTCACACAATATTGAGTAAGTACGATAAAATCCGCGGAATCAGTGTTAACCTTTGGCTAAAAACCTTTATCAGCCACTGATTTACACAGATTGAGTTTTATCTGTCTGCCACACGCTATTGCGAATATTCGTAAAACGATGATATCGGATAGCGTTGGCACGATTCACCTCTTCGATTCACCCCGTCTCCACCCCATCTTATTCGCCCGTCTCGCACGCAGAGCCTCACGTCCACGTTCCTTCCGTTCTGCTCTCGCACGATCGCCGATCCGCTCACGGTCAACTGTGTACAGTTCAAAGGTCGGGATGATCGCCCTGATCACGGGAACATCGATCCATGGCTGTGACATGTCAACGATGATCACCTGCGGAGCTGCGCCGCGAAGCCTCTCAACGATCGTCTCGATGTTCTCTGCGAGCGTGTTTGCTGATAAGTCAGGTACATCGGAGAGTTTGATGGTGTCGGCGTCGTCATACCAGAATTTGTTCATGCGTTTCATGCGGTCGTAGCCTGCGCCTATAACAAAACTGCTCCGCTCTCGCACGTCCTCGCGCCCGCCGGATATCTGTGCCAGTCTGAACTGCGCAGCCTCGGTGAGCGCACGGAACGTCGCGTGTTCCGGGTTTAGATGGGCACCCGCGCCCATGACAAGCATCGTAGGGTCTTTGGTTGTGTAATCGTCAAGTGCAGCAACCACAACCGGGATTCCGGTTATTGATGGTAAAAGCCATAGTTTCACGGTTATGCCGGCTTTCTCAAACGTCTTCTTGAGGTCATACACCTCGCCATCCCCCTCTTCTAAAATGAGCTCCTGCCCGACATTTTTGGTATATTCTGCTACGCTCAGGGAATCCCGCTCGATCACCTCAAGCAGCCCGTGCACGATCGCCTCCTCAGTCGTGTTGCCTGAGGCAAGTCCGCTCGTGTTGCTGCGGAATATAGGTATTCCGCGGATATAGGGATGGTACACGGCATTCGCAGGCACGAGCACCTCCTCGTCGTTCATGATGTCCCATCCGCTCAGCCAGTCAAGTTTGACGCCGTCACTGATTGGTTCCGGGAGGAGCAACGTTTCCGGATTGATTGCGTTCGAATCTATGAGGTTGTCATACGTTTCGATGATCGTATCAGAACTGACCGGATTACCTTTGAAATCGGCGTTTGCCTCCGGGATCTCGGCAAAACATCTCTCGACTGACTCCATTATCGCAGAGATTCTTGCCTGAATCTCGGTTGCGCCCTTGCCCGAGTAGACCGTTATCGCGCCCGGGCACGCACTCGGTCGGCTTGCCGTCATCACCGGGATCCCGACCCGGTCAAGATGCGTGATATCATCAAGTGATACAACCCCGATATCAGGAAGTATCTTTTCGATCTTTGTGAGTGTTGTTTTGTAATCAAATACCCGCTGGGTGCCTGGCTGGTATTCGATCTCCGGGTTGATCTCTATTCGCATGGGACTTCATATTGCA